>JBEKKY010000023.1:0-17081 GCA_050010475.1 Acidobacteriota bacterium
TGTAGATCGTCGATCCTGGGCCATCCTGGAGAGTGATATTTCTAAGGAAGCTGATCAAACACAAGAAAACGACACTAAATTCGAATCAAAGGTGTCTCATTATCATTGACAAGTTCCGCCATGTAGTTTCACGACTGGCTGATTTATTTCACACATTTTCATTTTTAGAACGGCTCTTCACTGAAATTCTGGACGGGAACGCAGGGAGGACGCCGCTGCCAAACTTTTCTTGACAAATATTCCCATTTGGCGTCAACTAATGCAATAGGTGCAATGATTGCGCAAAATAGATAGAGTGACCAAAGGCTAGGCATGGGCGGGGGCACTAGAATTTCTATGAGAGTGGCCGTGCGAGAATGGAGCGGGTGAATTGTCTATCCCGCCATTTCCTTCTTGGGGTAGAATCCCAAAACCACATTATTTGGTGTAAACATTTGAGAACAATTATATTTGCCAGTTACGAACATGCCGTCTGAAGGAGGACAGAGGTGTTATGAACTGACCTGATTATTGCGCCACTTTCTTTTTGAGCGTAATGATTTAATTCTGGAAGGGGAGCCGAAATCAATGGAGCAATCAAGACCCAAAGCCTTTGTGGTCCACGGCCATAATGAACTAGCTCGATTGCAGATATGCGAAATGCTCTCAAGCACCTTTGGTTTAGATCCTATCGTTCTGGCGCGGCAACCCGGAATTAGCAGAACTATCATCGAACACTTTGAGCTCCATGCCTCTAAATGTGACCTTGCCGTCGTTCTTCTCACAGCGGATGATACAGTCATTGATAAAGGACGACGAATCTTGCGAAGTCGGCAGAACGTGATTTTCGAACTTGGCTATTTCTGTGCTTCTCTTGGTAGAAACAAGGTCTGTCTCGTCTACCAAGAAGATGTCGAAATGCCATCTGATATATTGGGGGTTGTTTACTATCCATTTAAAACGAGCGTTCAAGAGGTTGAAGTCGCACTCGGAAAGCATATAAGAGAGCTTGGATTTGGGCCTCCAATGGAATCAGATAATATCGTGATTTTCGTGGATGATGACCTGTCAGACAATAGTGATATTGTTAAGCAGGTTCAACTGGCTTTTGCTGGGCGGGCGGTTGTCAAAATGATTTCGAGTCCGGAAGAGGCATGCAAGTTGATATTATCTCGTCAAAGCATTTCAGGATGCATTACGGATATTGTATTTCGCAATTCCTCCGCTCTGGGAGGAGTAAGAGTGGCTGAATCCGCCATTCAGAAGAGCGTCCCTATAATCGTTCTTACAGGACACAACAGGAAGGATATTGGGATCGCAATGACTGAGTTCAAACGAATTGGTTTGCCCGAAGATAGGATTTTGACAAAGCCAGTGACCCTGAGTCAGTATCGCAAATTCCTATGTCTAACCAAACAATTGTTTATTTCAAATAATGACTAAAATAAAGCTATGGGATAACACAATTCGCCTGCACTTTGGTGGCTATCTTGTTTGCCATCTGGTAGATTTTCGCTTCAGGATATCTGCGGATACTGCGACTTCTCTTGAATGGAATGCCAAACAACTAAAAGGAATATTGCTCGATCTTATCTCAAATAACAATATTGATGAACAGCGAACGCTTCTTAGTAAGTCTGATAATATTTTATCAAATCTAGACACCTTATTACTGAGAATGACTCCAAACAAGGTTAAGGATTTCCTGATGACATTTTATGAAAATGCTGATCTATATTTAGAGAATGGTGACCACAATATTCGCACATTTCTTGAAATCCTTTGCGATGAAAATAATTCAATTTGGGAAAAGGCCAGAGGTGTCGTCCATGACTTGCGCCTCGAGCTCACTAAGATAGGTGGCATCCTTTTTTCCATTGATTCTTATCTGGATAATTCAATTCAAGCGCCTCCAATTGGTTTAATATCTGAGCGCAAGAATGATCTTAAATATTTGTTGAAACCACTAGACATCCTATTCAACGGACAAGAGTTCGTATTGGAATTTCGGAAAGACAGTAGTGTTATTCTTAAAGCATATCTGGGGACAGACTTTCATAAAAAAGCTGAGGATCTCATTATTGCTATCATCAGACAAATTATAGAGAATTCATATCCAGCAAAAGGGGATGAATTAAACTCATTTCTCAAAGCATTTAGATCCTCTCCTTGGATGCAAAACGAGGCGCATGTTGCCCCACTCATCAGGGAACTCAGAGAGATTCTCTCATGGGAGGAAGTGGAAACGCTTATGATCAACGACCCAATTGTGTTAAAATTGAAGTATTCCTTGCAGGCCATTAGTTCTAAATAGCAGCTTCCTTTTGCAAATACGTCCGGAAGTGGGCGTGTGGCTTGCGGTTGTGTAAAGGTGACAATGCCTGGCGTCCTCCAAGGGCTGGCGGACAGAAGGTGTCTGATTATGACCCCGAAACTGGAGCCATGGAGACCCATTGTGGGCATTCTCTTCTCAGAAAGTCAGGATAGCGATGATGTTCTAATGATGCTAGGATTTCTGCGAAATGGAACGGCAAGATGAGATATCAAGGCAGGAGATGGACAAGGCGGCGATAGATGCATTGCGCGTTGGTTCTAGGACGATCAGCACGGATGGCTGTGCTATCGATCCGGCTGCTTTTTGGCAGGCCCTTTTGCCATTGTTGGAGTGCATGCAGAAGGAGTATGGCCTAGCACTGAAACCTCTGCGCGTCATGGTGGTGACTGCAAAACTCGGTGATACGGTCGATCGTTGGCAGCATGGGCTGGGACTGCCAGAAGCGGGCATTTCCAACCAGCCGGAGGGCAGTGCCGCCGCCAAGACCATGTCGTGGGGCACAGATGAGGAATCCGCAAGATCGATTATTATCGTAGCTGACTACATCGCTGCTGGTGTAATTGCGAATCATTCTGTGGCAATCACAAATATCTATCACGAACTTGGACATTTGCTCGACGAGTTTCTTCGCGGCATGGTTCTGGGATTTCCGAAGTCGCAAACCCCGTCACGATTAGCAGACTGGCCGCGGGCACGCGGGATTCTGGCGGAAATTGCCTGGAGTGAATTTGCGGCGGAATCTCTCGGTGCAACGCGTATGATGCAAGAAGACCTGCGGCAATTTCTGCTGAACGATCCTTGGTACCTCGCGGGTATTGACGAGCGGCTTCGGCAAGCCGTTTGGAGTTACAAGATCAAGGAGCGCACGCTTGACTACCTCTGGATTAACGCCGTTACGGAACTTTCTGATCTTTTCGCGAATCTTGGTCGCACGATCGCAAGGTTGCCATTTGGCGATTATGGCGAGGAAGCATTTGCTCGGATGGTTGACCCCAACTTGGCAGGGGGGCAATGGAAAGCAGTCATCGAAATGCTGAAGCGAGAATTCGACACTTTCGGAAGCAAGGATTACTCCGAATGGGGAGCCTCTCCATTCGCCGGGATTGAGCAAGCCGTTGAGGAAGGCTTCCTGGTTGTTGGTCTTATTCCTGTTTATGATGGAAACAGCCTGAGTGTTAGGGTGCAATAGGATTAGCAGAAGATCATTTCGTCATGGAGGTCGTCGATGATCGAAAAGGGGGACAACACTCCAAAATGGATCCAGAAGCAGAAGCGCGAGAAGGCAGAAGAGAAACGCCAAGCTGATGAAATCACTCAGCGGCAATTGGATGCCGCCATGTTGATTCAGCAAAAAGGGCCGGACTTTTGGCAGCAGCTTGTGAATCGCCTGGAGGCTAACGTCACGGCTTTACCGGAACTCGAAGACGAGGAACTGGCTGGAAGCGTTTCACCGTCGGCACCGAGCGGCGGCGAACTTAGCTGCTTCATCGAGGTCGACAGGCGGTCCGTCGAATTTGGTCCGGAATTGTCTCACATGAGCCTGTTATACAAATCCGGAGGATCTCGGATTCGGCGTTGGTATCAAGATCGAGAGATGAATGACATAGAGCTTGTGACGTACCACAACGAAGTGCGCGCGGTGATTGATGGCAGCGCCCCTATGACTGCGGAGGACTTGGGGGATCAGATCGTGGAGTGGATGGCAGAGCGCGTCAAGGCTAAACGATCTCTTTGAGCGCATTGTTCTTTTTCACCTCTCGTCCTGTGTCACTTTTGGAATTATCTGGTGCAACGATTAACCAGAGTTATGGCGGCTAAGCCATTAACGGAAATACAGCGGGTCTTCATTGAAATAGTAGATAAGAACGCAGGTGTGACACCACAGGAGCAGGTTTCTTGACAAACAATCCCGTTGTGTATGGTTGATGCGATTAAGTGCAACTGGTTGCAGAGAACTTGACGAACGAAAGGATTGGGGGTTGGCCGGAAAATAGGGTTCACAGATTCCCAATAGAGCAAGAGAGCCGTTTTTGTAGACAGGCTCTCTGGCACGAACATGCCGTGCGGCTGTCGGGATTTGCTGCGGACGGACACCCGTTTCCAGGCAACCAGAGGTACATCACATGAGAGCTGCTGGTGTAGAATGCTGTCAAATCGTGCGTTTCCCAGCAGAGTAGACGATCCACCCTGTTCTACATATCCCCTGAAGCTGATTCTGCATTACTTTTACCTCAACGTCGATCAACAATCTTCAATTTCCACTGCAGCGACAGCTCCGGACTACCCGAGTCATACACCGACGATGAGATCAAAACGCAAGCAGAGAACGTCTTCCAACACGTCTTCTACGCATAGCCAACAATCCCATCACCGATCTACGGCGTTGCTGCGCGATAAGAGAATCGCAGAGACTTCTTTGGGCAATGGTCAGGGCAGTGGAGGCAATTCTATATGTCTGTGCGTGCCTAGCTCCGGGCGCGGGGGCGTGCAGTGCGCCGTGCGGTAGGTGTCGCCTCTTCTATTGCTGGCGTAAGGTGAACGATGTTTATGGCCAGCGCTTGTAGTGCGGTTTCTTCTTCGGGCAAGAGCGATTGTGTGGCGAGAAAGAGCCGGTCCTGCGCTCTGCTGAGCCCGACATACGTGACGCGATGCTCCTCATCGCTCCTCGGGGCTGGATGCAGGATATGGTTGAGTCGTGCTTGCGTATCAGCACTGTCCTGGCCATGGAGGCAGACGAGCACATTTTTTGCTTCTGCTCCTTTTGCCTTGTGGATGGTTCTTGCGTCGCGGACTTCCTCGGTGTTTCTGAGCTTGACGGTCCGGAGAAGATCCGCACATGTGTATTGGTCGGCGATGATGGCGAATCGCCCAGTGCGACTTATCGCGGTGAGATTGAGGTCGCCGAGTTGTTCTGTGAGTGCAGTGTTGCACGCATTGTAGGCCTTGCGCAGGGTCATGGTGTCGAGTGCTGGACCAAGGCGCACAAGTGTCTGCAGGAGGACGACGGCCATGGCACGGCGGTGCAAGTCTGGGCGTGGTCTGTTGCTGTGAAGTGGTTCCTTGAGGGTGTCGTCGCTTTTATGCTTGATGCCTTTGAGAACGGTTTTGTTGGCGATGTCGAAGCGTTGTTGGCGGGCAAGAACGAGCGCAACAAAGAGTTGTTCAAGGAAAATCTTGCGTTTGTTGTCTGCTTGCTCAATCTCATCCCACGGGTGTGGTGCATCGGCTGGTTGGTGAGCTTGTCGTACGATGGTATCGTAACGGCCGAGGATGAAGAGTGATTCTCCGTGGGTGAGGAGTGCTTTTGCGTGTCGTGCAGATTGGTAAGCGTTACCAACGAGTATGGTTACTGGTTCTCCCTGTTCTTGGCGGATGCAATGTTGCGAGAGACCATCACGGCGGATGTGATTGAGCAGCGTGATGATCTGTTCGGTGCTGCGCCGGTTGTCGTCGATGGTGTAGTCGTCGATGCCTGGTAACGTGAACGTGTGGAAGTGTGCTGGTTGTGCCCCAGCAAACGTGAAGATGGACTGCTCCGCATCACCGATGATGACGATAGTCGTTCCGTGCGCTGCGAGCTTGCGCACAACGGTGGTTTGTGCCGGGATGGTGTCTTGGAATTCGTCGATGAACAAGAAAGGATATCGGGCGCTAATGAATGCTGCAATCGTGGGATGCTCTACAAGGAGTCGGTTGGAAAAATACAAAATGTCATCGTGGTCCAGGATGCCATCATTCCAGTAGAGGGTTTTGTAGGTGAACAGGTTGTCTGGTGTGAGTCGCTCCTTGATCGGTCGCCAGAGTTGTTGCCACAGCCACTGTGGGGGGCGGACTTCTAGCTTCCAATCCCCAAGGGCATCTGCTTGTGCCCAACGGATGGTTGCGAGCGCTTCTTTGAGCTTGCCGGTTTGGTCATTATCGCGTAGGACCTGGCGGTAGTTGGTGATGCCAAGCCATTCCTCCATCTTTGGGTGGTTTACGTGGTGCTCGTCGTGGCCGTCCATGAGTTGGACGTTCACGAGTAGCTGCCCGTCAGGCTTCTTGATCAGGTGTAGGTGTGGCCTGATGATGTTGTGATACAGAAAGCTATGGATCGTGCTCACATCCGTGCATACGGCATCGTGACCGAGGCGTTTTCGCAGTTCGTCAGCCGCGACGTTCGTGTAGGTGATCACGGCGACGCGAGCGTGCGTGTGGAGTTTCTTTGACCGGCAGAGAACATTTTTAGTGTGCTCCACGAGCCAATAGGTTTTGCCTGCGCCAGGGCCAGCGGTGACGCGCGCGTGACGGTCCGTAGAAAGCAGGAGAGTATCTGACGTGATGGTGGTCATGTGGTTCCCGTTGTGGGTGCTGCGCGCGCTGATGCTTGCTGCCTGCATGCCCAGCGGATCGCCTGGACAATTGCTGATGGCACGGTGAATCGGGCAAGATTGGGTTTTCCCTTGGCGTCCTTGAGTGCTTTGGCGAGCGCGAGTGCATGCGCTCCCTTCGTGTTTTCAAGGCTTTCAAGGTAACAGGTTGCGACAACATGCGCGGCGCGTTCTGCAGTCACGGTGACATTCTCAGTATCCGTCCGGATTTCGGTGAGCCTGTCGGTCATTTTCTCAGGGGTGGCGGTGGCATCGGCAAACAATGCTCGCAATGCTGTTGCGTTCGTGCATTCGTCCGTGACGATGATGGGCATTGTGGGGTTGTGGAATGCTAGGTCGTATTCAAAGGTCTTTGTGCCGGGAAGGATGCTGATGTTATCTCGTCCCTGGCAGAGTGTGCGGAGATTCGTGATGACATCCGAGACCGGCTTGCACGTGTAAGTGACCGTATCAGCGAGTTGGTATGGGTAGCACTTTTGGAATCGTTCGTTGGTGTTGTTGCGCTTCCGTTGTGGGTCCGCATCAACGAGGCAGGCGACCGGGCGCTTGAGCGCGTATGTCTCTTGTGCTGCTGGGAGTCCAGCGCCAAAGAGCGGCAGGAAGTGCTTAAACGTCAGACCGCCGACCGGGATGAGTGCAACATGATTCTCCTCAAGCGAGCACGAACGATGCTCAGCGATGACAGGCAAGAGAAGTTGCTCAGCCATACCCTCCACAAGAATGACTCCCTTGGAGAAGAGCAGGTTGGACTTGGTGGCGTCTAGGTATCGTTCAACGTAGGCCTTGGAGTCCTTACCTTCTGCATTGTCCAGGAAGCACTTTCCGGGGTAAGCGACGCGCGGGGTTTGGGCGTTCTCGGGAATGGCGAGGCAGATGAGCTGGTCGAGCGGTGAGGCGCTCGTGATGTGCGTGGAGTGCGTGGTGATAAAGACCTGGCGATTCTTGTTGGCCTCGCCAACGCGCCGCTCCAAGTGTTTGAGCAGCTTGTATTGGAGTGCTGGGTGGAGGTGCGCCTCCGGCTCCTCGATGCACAGGATAGGGAAGAGGATGGCGTTTGATCCCTGTGTTGTCGGATCGGACTGGTGATCCAGGCTTGCAAGGACCAGGGAGATGTAGATGAGGTTGTTATATCCTAGCCCGTTGCGTTCCGCAGGAAGACTGATGCCGTTGCTCATGACGTGCAGTCGCAATGCGTTGAGGACGTCTTCATCGGTAAGGTTTTCGGCAAGATGTGGCGTTCCGCCCTCCATTGCTCCGGTATCGGTGACGAGCTGCAGCAACAGGTTGAGGTCGATGCGGGAAAGCATATGCGACCCGAGTCCGCCGGCGAGCGCTTGAAACTCCTTATCTAGTGCTGCTCGCCGCGCCGCAGTCTGCCCGTGGTCGAGCACTTGGCGCAACAACCGTTTCAGGAGTGGGTTTGAGCCGGCGAAGAGTTCACGCTCCGCATCGCGAAGGGCCTCAAGCGTAGAAAAGCTGATCCTTTCCAGCGAGTCACTTTCTGCCTTCAGAAGATTCTCCACATCACCGCCGTAGACGCGCACGACATACTTGTCCAAGAACGATTCGATAACACTTCGATACTGCTGATAGTCGCCGGGAGCGATAGCTTCTAGTGCTGCGCGGCATTGTGCGTCGTCATCGGGGTCGAGCCGGAACGTGTAGGTAACCTGTGCTTCCCAGGGCGATTCCAGTGTGGTGAGCCATGTTGCGACGAGCGCCCGATCCTCGATCGTATCCGTTGCTGATGACCGAAAGGTGACACTAACGCTTATTGCCGGGGGCACGAGCGGGTCAGCGCACGGGTGATGGAAATCGAAAAAGTCCGGTCGGCGACGACTGTGTTGATCCAGCACCATGGCGAGAGACCGAATCACAGTGGTCTTTCCGGAATTATTCTCGCCAAGCAAGACATTCACGCCAGGAGAGAACTGGATTGTCTCATCAGCAAAACATCGATAGTTCTGAATGCGAACGGCAGCTATATACATGGCAGTTCACCGAAAATAACCAAGCGATTCATGAGCCTTCTTGCTCCTTGAATAGTTGGGTCTTCAGCGGAATTTGTGGGTAAAAACGACTTGATAAATGGCCTGATGGAAAATGGCGCGTCCGTGGAAATCCGCAAAAAACGCGGATTCCCACCGCCGCTTGGAAAAGTCCCGCCAAAAGGCGACGAGACTTTCCCACATTTCCCACAGGCCCTACTGGGCTCTCTCTTTTGAAGAGTTCTTTGAAAAGCTGAAAACAAAGGTGCGAGAAAGGCAGCGACGAAGAATGGGGTAGCGCATCCTGGCCCCAATCCTGTATTGGATAGCTTTGCCAAGCACAAATCCAAGAACGGGAGAGAAAGTCAGGATGCAACTCAAGACTATTCTGAATCGGGTCCAGAAGTTCAAGTCTTTTGTGTACGAAAACGTTGTCTGGTTGGATTCCGAAGAAAACCTGGTGCTTCTTGTCCGGATCGCGGCCCGTGGCAACAGTAAACCGATTTGCTCCGGCTGTGGTTGTCCTGGACCTGGTTACGACACACTTGAGCCAAGGATGTTTGAGTTCGTGCCGCTTTGGAATATTGCAGTCTTTTTCGCCTACGCTCTGCGGCGAGTCAACTGCGAGACATGTGGTGTGAAGGTGGAAAGAGTGCCGTGGGCCGACGGCAAAAACACGCTGACGAAAACGTACATGCAGTTTCTGGCAACGTGGGCCAAAAGGCTTTCGTGGAAAGAAGTCGCTGTCACTTTCCACACGACATGGGAGAAGGTCTTCCGATCCGTGGAATGGGCGGTCCAATGGGGCTTGGCGCACCGGGACCTGTCGAACGTGCAATCCATCGGCGTGGATGAGGTGCTCTGGCAGCGAGGTCACAAGTTCCTCACGGTCGTCTACCAGATCGACACCGAATGCAAGCGCTTGTTGTGGGTAGGAAAGGACCGAACCATCAAAACCTTGCTGCGCTTTTTCCGGACGTTTGGCAAAGAACGGTCGGCTCAATTGCTGTTCGTCTGCAGCGATATGTGGAAGCCTTACCTGACGGTCATCGCCAAAAAGGCAGGCCAAGCCATCCATGTCCTGGACCGCTTTCACATCGCCATGCATATGAACAAGGCCATCGACGAAGTGCGGGCAAAGGAGACGCGAGAATTGAAAGCCAAGGGGTTGGCGCCCAT
This sequence comes from Acidobacteriota bacterium, assembly GCA_050010475.1. Taxonomy (GTDB): domain Bacteria; phylum Acidobacteriota; class UBA6911; order UBA6911; family UBA6911; genus UBA6911. The sequence goes on from JBEKKY010000023.1 coordinate 9,852, forward strand.
CCTCACCCATTCCCGCTGGTGCCTGCTCAAACGTCCGGAGAATTTGACATCCAAACAGGAAGTCAAACTGATCGACCTTCTGCGCTATAACCTGAAGGCGGTGCGCAGCTACTTGCTGAAGGAAGACTTTCAATTCTTCTGGGATTATGTTTCCCCCTTCTGGGCCGGAGAGTTTCTGGATCTTTGGTGCAAGCGCGTAATGCGCTCGCGGATCGAACCCATGAAGAAGGTGGCGCAAATGCTGCGCTCTCATAGACCTCTTCTACTCAACTGGTTTCGGGCCAGAAAGACCATTTCCAGCGGCGTTATGGAAGGTCTCAACAACAAGCTCAAACTGACTACCAGAAAATCTTATGGTTTCAGGACATTCACAGCTATTGAAATTGCTCTCTATCATACGCTTGGCGCGTTACCGGAACCGGAATGGACCCACAAATTCTGCTGACGAGGCGAATAGTTGTATGGTCATTGTGGTCGTGGCCAGATCGTGATTGCGCGCTGTAGGAGGTGCTTTCCTCGTGCTGCGATGGTGTTCTCATTCCAGGTCTCTGCCTGCTGAAGTTGTAGGTTGATCGGGAGTAGTGACGCACTTCCGCTGAAACAACGGGACTTCTAGCCTGACCTTCTTTTCAAAGATCGCAAGAATCGGAGCAACATTCGCATACATCGTGGCCCTCGATTGGGTGCTTGGAATGTGGTTTATGTGTTTTTTGGTGCGATCGAGATTATAGCACGCTAATTTATGACTAGGACATTAGTTGCAGGCCTGTCTGCCTCCACCATTTCTTTGCTCGTTTTTACGCCTCAACCTTTAGCGACGAATCCCGCAATGGGATTTTTTGCGGTCTTCGTTCGAAGAGGATTGCGGTCCATGCGGACGCGACGGCTAACGAGCATCTGATGGATGACTGACTGATTCCTTGACTTGCTGGGGCGCTAGTTCGAGAGCGCCCCCGGGATGATGGTGGGGTGTGGGAGGAAACAAGCATGACCAACAACCCAACAAACACAGACAACAGCGCACCGGCGCGCGTCCCGACCGGATCATGCCTAGGCATCGTGCAGCAGGCCATCAAAGAACTGGGACTGATCCACGAGGCCTACCATCGGTCTTACGGGTATGGCCTCCGGAACCAGCTGCTCGCCCTCTTCCAGTGCGCCAGCCGAGGAAATGTGCCAGGGCCACTAGCCACGTATCGCGGGTGGGAGCGAGCAGGGCGGCACGTCATGCGTGGGCAGAAGGCGCTCGTGCTCTGCGTGCCCATCACCAAACAGACCAGCGATGATGCAATAGACGAGGATGATGCTCCGCGTGTGTTCGTGTATCGGTCACGGTGTTTCGTGCTCAGCCAAACCGACGGTGAACCCTACGAGCCACTGGATGTGCCAGCGTGGAGCGAAGAGATCGCCCTCCAGCATCTTGGCGTAAAGCGCGTGTCGTTCGATCATCCTGACGGGAACGTTCAGGGATACGCGACCGATGACGGGAGCATCGCGACCAACCCCGTCGCCGGATTGCCGCACAAGACGCTCTTCCACGAGCTCGCGCACATCATCCTCAATCATGCGAAGGATAAGACCATCCCACGGTCAGTGCAGGAGGTCGAAGCAGAAGGCGTCGCGCTCTTTTGCTGCGAAGCACTCGGCCTCGACGGCGCGGTCTACGCGCGCGGCTACCCCCAGCGGTGCCTTGGCAAGGAAGCACTCACCGAACAAATGGCGCAGCGTATCATTACTACCGTGCACCGCATCCTCAGCGCTGGCCGGCAGGAGGATACCTCCTGAATTTCTCGTGATAGCGTGTTTGTTTTTCAGGAGGAATGCGTGTATCGTGGTTCGCATCGGTCAGCTGGAAGCATCTGAAACAATGGGCTCGTGTGGTGAATTATGGCGCGAGAACTGCATCACTTTGTCCCAAGGTTTTACTTGCAGCGTTTTGTTAATCAAAAACGTGGCGGGGTATGGGTCTGCGAGCGTGAGAACGACGATTCGAAATGGTTACGGGTGGACGCGATAGCTGCGCGTAATAATTACTACACGGTCGAGCTTACATCGGGAGCGACCACCAATGCCCTGGAGACATTCTTTTCCTCGCTCGAAGGGCTTGCTTCGCCGATTGTCGCCAAACTTGTCGAGACGAGTCTCGCTGGTCTTTCGGAGGAAGAGCACGGCGCCTTCTCCTATTTTTTGGCATTTGGACATTTGCGTATCCCGAATTTTCGGGACGAGCTAGAAGGGATGATGCGGGAATTCCTCAGTGAATTTTCGAGGAGGATCGCGACGGATCATGCGTTTTTCACCCAGGCTGCAAAGCAACTCGCTGACACAGTTGGTGAGCGGCTTGAGGACCACGAAGAGTTGCGGGAAGGGATCCTTTCGGGACAAATCTACCCGGTGGTAAATCCAGAGTTCAGCATCGTGCAAATGATGGAGCATGCCGAATTTGTCGCGGAGATGATCTCGCGAATGCGGTGGACGGTCCGGCAGGACCCTGCAAAAGAACTTGTGACTTCGGATAACCCAGTGGTCTTCAACAATCCCTCAATGCTCGGTGATTCAATACCAACTCCCCGAGAATTAGAGGTCATCTTTCCCTTGTCTCCATCGCACATTTTCATCGCCACGTGGGACGGTCACGCCGGAGAAGGCACCATGCGTCTGGCCTTGGCAAGAGACATGAACAAAATCATGGCGCTCGCTGCAGGTAAATATGTATATTCATCAACATCCATTCCCGCGATGGCGAAGTATCTCAACATGCCGCGCAAACAAGTCCTCGATATCGAGAGATTCAAGAGAAGCGTCTTTAACCACGGCTAAGCAACACTGCGGTGATTCCGTTGTGATTCCATTCGCGGTCAATTTGCGGAGACTGGGTGAACACCGTGCACTGTATATCCTTCAGGAAACGCTATTACCCTTGAGAGACGATCTTCGACTGATACCCCCGCAGTCGCGTTCGATTTCTTTAGAAACCCCCCAATCCAAGTTGGTGTAACAGCTTGGCAGAGGCGCTGAGCAACACCCTTGTAAAAACGACTTCCGTTTCGCACACGCTATACGGCTGCTTTTGATGGCCGTTCCGATAGCATGCCGTCCCAGACCACCTCGGACAAATGCTCAGGATGCCTAAGTAAATTGAAGTAAATCGTGGCATCTCGAAATTTTATGAGAAATAGAGGTGTTATTTTCTTTACATGGGGAAGTCATTTGTTACCATATACATACAGACATTTCATAGGAGTCGCAGTCTTGTTACTACTCAAAATGCCATTGGACACCACAGATCTTGAAAAACTTCCAAAAGAAATATGGGAAGAAGAACCCAGCAAAAGATGGATGGAATTGTGTCATCAATTTCAGAGGCATCAACGCAAAGTGCCCTCCATGAGCGATATCAGTTTCCAGAGAAAATGGGAGCTGGTCAGTGCGTATCAAAAATGCGTAAGGCGTGGGCTTTTGGATAAGACAATGTGGTTGCTAGGAGGATTCCAATCCATTTTCCGATCTCAGCCCAAAGAAAAATCATATTTCTGGAAAAGAATTTGTACGACGGCGTATGAAGATATCGGATATGGAGACCCAGAGCTGATGAATTTCGTGCTGGCGTGCTCGACGGTCTTCACTCCCAGCAAAGTGACCGATCAGCAGTTGCTGAAAATCTGGTCGTTTCTGACCAAGCAAATGTGCAGGATGCAGAAATCAAGAATCTATTGCCAGCTCTCGATAGTTGAAGAAATGCTGAGACGAGGTGAAACACCAGCAGGATTGGATGATTGGGAGTCTGCATTAACCCTCAAAATCCTCGCTCCGGTTTTGGATACTCCCAAGCAGAGATGGGCAGAGAAAAACAACTGGCGCGGCGAGGGGATGGTGCATTTCCAACACCTCATATTCACGGTCAAAGCAAGTAAAGATGGAATGAAGGCATTTGAAACGCTGGATGGGCTGCCGGATTTCACGTACGACACACATACAAGACGGGGCAAAAAGGCTTTGGTCTATTTATCCAGGTACGCTCCATTCAATCAGTATTTTGCAGAGGCGTTGGGATGGGCTTTGTTTTTTGCAGAAGGGGGAAAGATCCCAAATGGATTGCATGAACCCAAACTGGATTTGTTGGAAGCGAAATTTGTTGCTGAACAATTGGGATTAAGACTGCAGGATTGGACGCAGTTGGTGAAGGACATGGAAGAAGCCGTTGCCAATGGATTGGTGAATAATCTTCGAAATCAGGTTCTTTCGGCCATGCCACATTGCGAGCGTTTCCCATCTCGGACGAAACATTGAGCTAAAGAGCATGTACCCTAAGCAGAGCCGCCAAATCAGACCAGGCAATACTTTATATGCCCATTGCTCCCGTTTGATGACCTTCTTCAAAAGCATTCCAATTTTCAATGAGATTCAAGAGTTGCTCATAGCAAATCTCATTCCTCTTTGTTCTGCATTCACTCCTCAAGTGTTCTCTGAGAATCTGGATTGAAAAGTAATGGTTGGGATAGATGGCGAATTATCCCTACATGCGCCGCGTAAATACTCGTAAATAATTGTAATATAAGGCATTAGCCTATTGACAAATAGTCATCCCAGTGGCACTATAATACTATAGGAAATTGCATATGGATAATAACAAACTAAGGCAAAACTCATCGATTCATCAGCACTCTAACACAATCCGCCTGAAGTCTTTCGTCAGTGACCGCTGGCATGTAATTTCGTTCGATCAGAAAACGTGCGATTGTGAACAATTCTTGGGCGGCCAACGCTGCGAACACCTGAATGCGCTCGGCATTTATCGTCTCAGGCCCTTCACGCCGACAGTTCGACCGACCTTTTCTCAAGCTCTGAGTGGACTGGTGAAATCGCTCAGAATCCGCCGGGTTGATGAGGCCGTGTATTGGCTCCTCTACTTAGACCGGTTCAGGGAAAAGCAGTATCGGTTCCGAACGGCACGAAGATTGCTGATTGGATCGGCGGAAGATGGGAATGCAATACCTGTGATGGAAATGATAGCCGATAGTTTTCGGATGCTCAGCAAGCCAGAGACAGATCTTTGGTATTTAGCAGCAGAGGCGATCAGGATTTGCAAACTTCCGAATTGGTGGCATCCGGAATCCGGTGGACCTGATTACATTTATCAATCCCTCGTAGGCCAGCGGAGATGGTGGTACAAGCAGTGGGATCACAAGCTGAAGACGCTGGAGCAAGAAATATCAATCGCTATTGATTGCCAGGACAAGGCAATGGCCCTGGGCGGCGTTATGGCTTTTTCCTTTCTCCAAAAGACTGAACGAGTAGGAGCAACCAAGCAGGCTGAATTCCTTCTCCGGTTGGCCGAAGAACGAAAACATGATCTGGCGATCAGGCTTTGTAAAATTCATCTCTCCCATAAATCAGCTTTGTCAGGCGACAACAATTTTCTTTCTCAGGCGGCTTGGATGATGGCGAGTGGGCAAAGTCCGGTAGCGGAGAAAAGTGAGATTGTCACAATCGGGGAATGCAATGAAGTACTCGAAGAGGCGAGGGAGTCATGGAAGACTCCACATCCAATTCCGACTTGGTGCACCGATGGAATTCACTGCGCTGGAAATGACACGAGGTTTACCGGAATGCTTCCGGAGATGAATGCCGTTTGCATGGCCTTCCGGTTTTATGGTCGGGTTGATCCTGCTGATTTGTGGCTTCCCCAATTCCGGTGCCTCGACGGGCTGATTATCGACACTCAACATGAATCGGGAGAGGCGCGATGAAAATACAACAAACTATTCATTTTGTTGCATTTCTCGGTTCGGCAGGGCTCAAACACAACGTTTACGAGGCATCAAGGCAATTGGCAATCGAACATAATGTTGCATTTTCGAGAAAGGACTAAATGCAAGAAACTAAAATTCACAACCAAACAATGATTCCTCTCGAACCCGCTGAGGTTCTCGCTGTGCTCAGAAGCGCCAAGAAAAAAGGTGCACGAGAATTGGCCATGATTTTACTGGCGTACAAGCACGGCATGAGAGCCTCCGAGATTTGTAATCTCCGGCTGCAGGAGGTTGACCTCAAGAACGGCAGTGTTGTTGTGGAGCGGCTCAAGGGTTCGCTGCGGACAACACAGGCCGTGGCGGGGCATCGCGGTGAACCGCTGCTGGACGAACTTAAAGCACTCAGGTCGTGGTTACAGCAGCGTCGAAACGACGGCTCAGACTTCCTCTTCAACAGTCAGAAGGGCGGTCGCCTGGACCGCACTCAATTCTTTCGGCTTTTCAGGGCGATTGCAGCGGACGCCGGTTTGCCGCCGGCGAAGCAGCATCCGCATGTGCTAAAGCACTCGTTAGCCACACATCTTGTTTCTGCCAATGTGAATCTTGCCCTAATAAAGCAGGCCCTCGGCCACAAGAGCATTACCAGCACCATGAGATACATCGCCACCACCGACAAGCAGGCGTCACAGGCAACGGTTACGGCTCTGATGAGCATTTTCTGAGCGGGATGGGCGCAAGCAAATCAGAAAGACAATAAAAATTGTGTTGAATAGGCAGAATGGCAGACAAATAACGAGAAAACCCAATTGAAACGATTTGTCAAGATCTGTGCAATCAATTGCAGACAAATGAGATATCCCAACGCTATACTTTGTCAAGTATAGCATGAACCTGGAGAAAACCTTGGACGAATTTGTATGCGAGGCAATTCAGCCAATTCCATCGGATAACCTGACGATGAGTATCGCGCTCGTGATTGGTCATGGAAAAGTCTATGGCCGTACGATGGAAAAGGCACGTAAGATCGCCGCGAAAATTTCCGCCAATGCTTCGCCTGCCGAACTCATGAGCTGCGGGCTGACCGAAACACAGTCTGCGCTGATCTCAGCGGCCATCCGCATAGGCCAGGAATTGTGTTCGGCACCGTTGAAGCCAGGGGAGAGATTCAGCAATAGCCGAGAGATATTCCTGAGATACCGTGCCAGATTCTTCGCTGTCCATAAGGAATTTTTCGTCGCCTTGAATCTGAATTCCAAAAATCAGTTGATACGAGAGGTGCTGATTTCCGTGGGGAGCCTGAGTACCAGCGTCGTGCATCCGAGGGAGGTATTCGCCCCTGCGGTACGTGATTCCAGTGCGCCCTCTGTGCCTATGATGCTGAGACACCTACCCCATGTTAATTTAATGTAGAGGGTAGGGAGAAAATCCAAGATGGGAATAGCAGAATTGAAGAGAGAGACAGGGATGGTTGCCCCGG
>JBEKKY010000024.1:0-17079 GCA_050010475.1 Acidobacteriota bacterium
ATGATGAAATCGTTGCCGGTCCCGGTCATCTTGAAGAAATGGATTTTTCGTAAATTCTCTCCGTTCATGCAGTCACCTTCCCGTCACTTAGGACCTGTCAATGAATAACGTTTGCATTTTGGCGCGAGCGCCGGGCGGGCAGATGCGAGGCGCCGCGACGCAGGCGATGTGGTTCCATCGTCGAGGAGCGGCAACAAAGCAGATGCCCGCCCGCCGCCGCGCCCCTTCGGGCTGCGGCCCGCAGGCTCGCTGGCTTTGTTGCTCGCTCCTTACATACTGCCGGTATGCTCGTCGCTCGCGCCTCGCCAGCGAGCCTGGGGGCCAACAGCAAAATGCAAACGTTATTCATTGACAGGTCCTAAGTCCGGGATTGATTCACCGCGGACCAGATCCGCCCAGGATTCGCGCTCACGCGTGACATAAAACCGGTTGCCGCTCACCAGAACTTCCGCCGCCCGGGCTCTCATATTGTAGTTGGATGACATGGAAAATCCGTAAGCCCCAGCGCTCATGACTGCCAGAAACTCTCCCGGCTTCATTTCCGGCAAGGTACGCTCGCGTGCTATGAAGTCCGAAGATTCACAGATCGGGCCGACGACATCCACGACTCGCGATTCCCGCTGTTTCTTTTCCACCGGCTGAATATCATGGTAGGACCCATAAAGGCTAGGGCGCACCAGATCGTTCATGCCGGCGTCCACAATAAAAAACTCCTTGCTTTGCGTCTTTTTTGTATAAAGGACCTGAGTCAGAAGCAGCCCGGCATTTCCAACGATAACGCGGCCAGGCTCCAATATCAGGGTGCATGGCGAATCGCGCAGCTCTTCTATAACGGCTTGCGCATACTCCCGAGGGTGCGGCGGCTCTTCCTCATGGTAGGAAATTCCCAATCCTCCTCCGAGGTCAAGATATCGGATCCCGATGCCCATCTGGCCCAGGCGGACGACCAGCAACTTAAGGCGGTTTAAGGCTTCAATAAAAGGGGCAATCTCGGTCAACTGGCTTCCGATATGGCAGTCAACCCCCAGGATCTCGATATGCTCCAATTCACTCGCCCGCTGGTACGCAATCAACGCCTGCTCAATGTCGACTCCGAATTTGTTTTTCTTGAGCCCGGTTGAAATATACGGGTGGGTCTTGGGGTCGACATCCGGATTCACCCGCAGAGCGATCCTCGCCTTGGAACCTACTACTGCTGCGCGGCGGTTTATGGCTTCGAGTTCTTGCAGGGACTCGATGTTGAACATGAGAATGTTTTCGCGCAACGCATAATCGATCTCGGCTTCCGTTTTCCCGACTCCTGAATAGACGATCCGGTCCGCAGGAATTCCCGCCTGCCGCGCCTTGAACAACTCCCCTCCTGAAACGATATCGGCACCTCCACCAAGCGCGGCAAAGAGTCCGAGGATAGCAAGGTTGGCGTTGGCCTTCACCGAAAAGCAAGTCAGGTGGGGGACACCTTGAAATGCGCCGTCAAAAACCGTGAAATGCTGTTTCAAGGTTGCGCTGCTGTAAACGTAGGACGGGGTACCCGCTTTGGAGGCGATTTCGCGAAGTGGAACATTTTCACAATAAAGCTCGTCGCCCTGGTAATGAAAATGGTGCATCAGGCAAACCTTCTTTCAGGCTCGATTGTTTGTTTCTTTATTGGAGCCGAACTTTTAACTTATAGGACAGTTTATAGATGGGCACAAGCAGAAATCGGTAGTTAGCTGTTGGATCGGGGTCGGGGTCGGAATCGGGGTCGAAAATCAGTAATTCCGACCCCGACCCCGATCCAACAATCATTGACCGCACAAAGAATTTCAAAGAAAACCATTCTCTAAGCTCATGCAGGAATGACGAAAAGCCGAAAAGGAGGTTGAGTAATGACCTGTCTATGAATAACGTTTGCGCTTTGGCGCTAGCGCCGGGTTGGCATCTGCTTTGTCGCCCGCTCCTAGCCAGAGCGGGCCTGGGGGCCAGCAGCAAAGTATAAACGTTGTTCATTGACAGGCCCGTAGCATGTGAAATTCCGGCTGGAGCGACTGATGATAATCTGGGTAACGGCCGCGCGCAAAATTCTGGCTAAAACTGTATTCACCGGAATAATCCGGAACGTCTTGAAGTTTTTTCTTCTCTTTGCTTTCGTATTGCTTTCCGCCTTTTCTTCTCTCCTGAATGCTTCGGGAACGGGAGAGAGCCTGGTTCCCGCGAAACTACCGCTAATCCTCGATCGGCCTTCGGAACTCCCCCGTTCATTGTTTCCCTTTCGTAGTTATGGCGCCGATTCAGGTCTTGGGAACCTTGCAATACGCCGGATAGTGCAGGACACGGCCGGATTCCTTTGGGTGGGAACAGAGGATGGGCTCTATCGTTATGACGGGGAACGGTTCACGCGATTTGATTCCGCCAACGGTTTGCCGTCGACCTGGATTACTGACCTCCTTGCCACACCCGAAGGGGATCTATGGATTTGCACACCTCAAGGATTGGCGGCGCGGAATGGCGGCCGATTTGAAGCGATTAGGACATCGAGCGGTCTGCCGGCCGGCGCTTGCAACGCAATTACCCGAGACAGCCGGGGAGTAATTTGGGCCGCTCACAGGGAGGGCCTCTTTTTTCTGCGCAACCACCATTTTCGTAAGGTTGCGGCATTCCCTCCCGGTCCCGCCAGCGCCGTCGTGTCCCTCTCAGAGCCATCAAGCTCAGTTTTTGCTGCAGCAAAGGGAATTGTCGTTCGCATCAGTGAGTATCGAATCAGGGAGATCTACCCGCTAAAGCGGGATTCCACCGAAACCGTCGACTCGCTTGCAGCCGATAACTCGGGAAAAGTTTGGGCTCAGATTGCACGAAAATTATATTGCCTCTGGCCGGGATCGTCAGAATTCCGCAATGAAAGTGCCGTGGCGCCCCTTGTCTCTTCCAGAGGAGTACTCTCCACCGATCGCAGCGGCAGATTATGGGTGCCTACCGACGATGGCATGAGTTGCCGGATCGGTGAAAAATGGCAGCACTTTGGTCCTGAAGATGGACTGCCCACTGACTGGACTCGCTTTGTTTTTGAGGATCGTGAGGGGTCCTTCTGGATCGGCAGTCTCGGGGTTCACAGGCTGATCGGCCATGGCTCCTGGACTTCATGGACGCGGGCTCAGGGGCTTCCAAGCAATACAATCTGGGACATTCATCGAAGCCGGCGTGGAGACCTCTGGGTGGCCACCAACAGTGGTTTATGCTTTGCGACTTCCAAAGGATGGCGCGTTCTAGCCGGCACAGAGAAGGCAGTGGTGCGAAGGATTCACGAAGACTCGAGCGGCCGCCTCTGGTTAGGCCTCATGCCCGCGGCAATTCTCCGCTACGATCCGTCAACCAACAAAATGTCGCGATACGAAAGTTTATCGGGTGTTGTGGGAAACCGGGTGCTCTGTTTGGAAGAAGACGGCGAGGGACAACTTTGGGCAGCCACGGACGGCGCCGGACTATTACGATATCGAAAAGAGAGAAACGACTTCGTGCGGGAGGAAGTGCCTGACGGAACTCCCGAAGAGACTTTTCACTTTTTGCTGCATGATAAGCACAACCGGCTTTGGGCCACAGGCGAAAATGGCCTGCTTTTGAGGAGCGATGGGAAATGGCGCCGCTTTGGCCGCAAAGACGGCCTTCTGCAGAAGCACGTTTCCTATATTACCGAACTTGCTTCCGCGGAGTTCTGGCTATCCTATTTCGAGCCTCTAGGAGTCGCCCGGTTTGCATTCGACAACGGCGATCTTAAAATGCTGGACCGCCTTGGCGAGAAAATGGGCCTTTCTTCGGAAAAGGTCTATTTGTTGTGCGAGGATTTCAATAACGATCTTTGGGTAGGCACCGGAAAAGGGCTTGATATCTTTTCGCAGGAGGGCGTCCGGCATTTTTCAAAAGGGGACGGAGTCGCAGGAGATGAAATAGATGCCATGGCATTTCTGGTAGAGCCTGACGGATCCGTTTTTGTTGGAACCAGCTCTGGACTTAGCATGTACCGTAGCGAGGCTGAAACCGAAGTGACTCATGCTCCGAAGCCGGTCTTTTTGAGCATCAGCATCAGTGATCATCCCCTGGCGCCGGGGACCGAAGAGCGTCCGAAATTTCCACACAATCTCAACACGTTGAATATCGAATTCGCGGTTTTGAGCTTTCTGCATGAATCCCAAATCGAATATGGCATCCGGCTCCGGGGTTTGGAAAGCGAATGGCACAATTCCCGATTTCGCGAAGCCCGCTATCCGGCTCTGGCACCAGGCACTTACGTCTGTGAGGTGCGGGCTCGGATTGGATCCGGACCGTGGAGCCGGCCGGCATCGATCGCATTTGAAATTCAACAGCCATGGTGGCGCACATGGCCCGCAATTGCGGCCTGGCTAATCCTGATTGCATCGGCGGCTCTAGGCGGATTTCGCTGGCGCATGGAGAATCTCCGGAAGCGCACTCGACATTTGGAAAGTCTGGTATCCGCCCGCACCGTGGAATTGGCGATGGCGAATGCCGATCTGGAACGGCTTAGCATCACGGATCCTTTGACTGGCTTGAAAAATCGACGCTTTCTCGAGTTCTCCATAGCGGAGGATCTGGCCCGCATCCGGCGCAGTTTCCAAACTTTGCCCAGCGATTGGCACAGTCTTCCTGAGGAAACTGCAAATATCAGTTTTCTGGTGATTGACATTGATCATTTCAAACTGATCAATGACAGCTTCGGACATGCCGCAGGGGATCAAATACTGCGTCAGATGGGATCAATCCTGTCCTCTACTGTTCGCGAATCGGACACGAGCGTGCGCTGGGGAGGGGAAGAATTTCTGATCATCGCACGAAACCCCAAAGGAAGTGATTCCGCTGTGCTGGCGGAGCGCATTCGCAAACGTATGGAATCGACATCTTTTTGCTTGGCAGACGGACAGAAGATCCAGATGACCTGCAGCCTCGGATTTGCCTCTTGGCCGTTTTTCGGGCACGAGCCCGAGGCGGTGGGATGGCAGGAGGTCCTTGACTTGGCCGACCGGTGCCTTTACCTGGCCAAGAACAGCGGGCGAAATGCCTGGATCGGCCTGGCCGTCCGATCCGAATACAGGGGGAGGACTGAGTATTCGGTTCTCAACGATTTCCGGGCAGCGGAGGCTGCAGGAATTCTCGAAATCCAGTCATCGGCGCTCACAGAGCATTCCCATCAAAACCCCCGCTCCCCTGCAGAAACAAGAGCGGGTCACTAAAAGGCCCCAACTCCACCTCGAAGACTCAAAGACTCGAAGCCTTTTATCTTTAAGTCTTCGAGGTGAAGGTTCTCTATTTTTTTAGAGTGCGCAGGAAAGCGATTACATCTGAGGTTTCCTGATCGGTCAAATGGACCGGCTTCATTTTCCCTTTGCCTTCCAGAATGATCTTTCTTATGGCGGCATCGTCAAGGGACTGCACATCCTTGGACCCCAGCTGCGGCATCGTGATGCCAAGCATTTTGCCGATTGCCTCTCTCCCCTGCCCCGCATCGCCGTGACAACCAGCGCAACGGCTGAATACCTCCTTCCCTTTGGCGACATTCCCTTTCTCCGCCGCAACAACCCAGAGGGATGCAATCAGCACCGGGAAGAAAAGCAACATCAATTTATGAAACCGCATAAATCCTCCTTTGCAGATTCAGCTTAACAAGATCTGATAATTCCTTCGGCAAGTCCAGTTGTTTGCGCGCCGGACGCCACATTCCAATGCGTTTTTGCTTGTTGCCAATGCATAAATTATAATGGCCGGTATGACAGAACCAGAGGAAAACGGAACGGATGAGCAGTCCTCCCTGGACAATCCTATAGAGGATGTTGAGATTCCGAAGACCGACTCCACGGAGATTGCGAGGTACGACCCGCTCCGCCGATACCTGAACGAGATCAGCCGCTTTACTCCGCTGAATCGGGATGAAGAGCATCAGCTCGCCATTCATTATCAAGAAACCGGGGATCGCGAAGCCGCGTATCGACTGGTAACTTCAAATCTTAAGCTTGTAGTGAAGATCGCGATGATCTATCACAAGGTCTACCGCAATTTGCTGGACCTCATTCAGGAAGGGAATCTCGGGTTGATCCAGGCAGTCAAGCGTTTCGATCCATTCCGGGGCACACGTCTCCCGACTTATGCCGCATGGTGGATAAAAGCATATATCCTCAAGTTTCTCCTGGACAATTCCAGAATGGTCAAAATCGGGACTACCAACGCTCGGCGAAAGATTCTTATGAATCTGAACAAGGAAAAATGGGAGCTGGAGGCGAAAGGGATCGTACCCACGTCCAAGCTGCTCGCTGAAAATCTGGGAGTCGACGAGCAGGAATTGCGGGATGTGGAAATGGGGATAGCCGGACCGGATATTTCGCTGGACGCACCGCTCAAAGAGGACGGCGGCGCTCGTTACATCGATACTCTTCGTTTAATGGAAGAGAGCGTCGACGAGAAGATCGCGCAGGGAGAATTCCGCGATATTCTGGAAAAAAGGTTCGCCGATTTCGCAGAGACTCTTTCGGAGCGCGAACACGAGATACTGACCCGCAGGCTTATCTCCGATGAGCCGGAAACGTTGCAGCAGATTGCGGACCGGTACGGAATATCACGGGAGGCTGTGCGCGTCGCCGAGAAAAAACTCGTCTCTAAACTGAAGAAGTACATGATCGAGTCATTCGGAGACGTGCGGGAGATTGAGTTTCACCTGGCGGGCTAAAAAAGCAAAACGCCACGGATTCCACGGATTATCACGGATCTTAATCTGTGAAATCCGTGGAATCCGTGGCGTTTTTCGTTTTTGTTACTTCCGGTCAGGAGTGTCAAACGTAATTGTGGCTTTAGAGCCGAATCTCTTGTAGTCTCCGTAAGTGATCGTTTCCTCGATCCGAACTACCTGCCCGGGAAACTTTAACTGGCTGTCCGCATGCGTCCAGACTGGGAACCAGTATTTGTTGTCGATCATCTGGCGAATGGTTTCAAATTCAGGGAACTGGTTGTCTTTGGTCTGAGGAACGGCCATTCCCACCGTTTTCACTACCTGCAGATCGCGATTATCCACCCAGATTTTACCTTTGAAGAATAGCCGCCTCCCACTTGTGCTTTTTGGCGAGACGGAGAAAACATAACAGTCCAGCTCATCCACTTTCTCCTTCCCTTCGTATTTCAGGTTGTAGAGGGGAAGTTCACTCATGGTCAAGGCGAATGGGTTGATGTTCTGGATAACCTCCTTATCCTCTTCGGTGAAATGGACGGATCGAAGTGCGCCGGAGCTTCGGACCAGCTTGAGTTCGCGAGATCCATCGTCGTTGAAAACCACTTCGTAACCAAGGGTCATTCCCTCGTTTTGCGGCGCGCCATTCACAGACAGGACACGGATATTGGCCGACTGCAAATAGGCATACTGCGTCCATGCATGAAAAAATTCTTCTTCTTTAGCCGCGAATTTTTCGATAATCTGCTCGGGAGTAAGTTCTTCCTTCGAAGCCGCTTCAACGGTTGACTGGGGTGCAGACTTGGATTTTGTCTGTGCGGGAGAATGTCCAGTCGCCAATAATAGGGCTAAGACGCAAAGATATGGATGTCGCACTGTCTGATCCTCCAGGTCCCTTAGATTCAGTTCGATAATAATTTTCTCATATTTGAGATCGCGGGAACACGGATCTTCAAGGTGGCAAAGCAAAACCAAACACATCGGAATCGGCATCGGGATCGCTATCGGCTTTTTCGATTGCGATTACGATCCCGATACCGATTCCGATTTATAACACCAATCTGCTGGCTTGAGGGACGTCAACTGTTTTAGAGTACCCCCATGCTTCTGGATAATGTGGTCATCATTCTGGCCGGTACCAAGTATCCGGGCAACATCGGATCCGCTGCGCGGGCTATGTTCAACATGGGACTGGAACGGCTTATCCTTGCGGCGCCGCAGTGTGCGGTCAATGAAGAATCGTACCGGATGGCAAAGAGCGGGAAAGTCATCCTTGAATCGGCAAGAATCTGCAAATCTGTAACAAGCGCACTAAGGGGAATTCGCTTCCTGGTCGGCACAACAGGCAAGAGCGGCGGTTATCGCACTCCTGCCCATTCGCCTCGAGCGCTTGCCCCACAAATCCTGGCTCACGCGGCGCAGCAGAAGGTTGGAATCCTGTTTGGCCCGGAAGATACGGGGCTTGTGGACGACGATCTGAAATTCTGCCAGGTGTTGATCCGCATTCCCACGCAGCACAAGGGACACAGTATCAACCTTGCCCAATCTGTGATGATCGTCTGCTACGAATTGTTGCTTGGAAATCTTGAACGCGAACCAGCCCGAATCATCCGGCTGGCTTCTCTGGAGCAGGTCGAAGCCATGTATGCCCAGCTTGAAAAAGCACTGCTGGACATCGGTTTCCTGCAACCTCAGAACGCCAGGCACATGATGTTTTCATTACGCCAGATGCTGGGCAGAGCCGGTTTGGAACCGTCGGACGTCGGGATGCTGCGAGGTGTTGCGCGCCAGATCGCCTGGTACGCAACAAAACGGTGACTGTCACCGTTTTTATCTGAGGACAATCTTGTCTGACGGAAGGCGGAAACCGGGTTGCGAAACAGCGCTTTTCCAGGGAACCGCAAAGGAATCCAAAAGCAGAACATCCGGAGAACCGTGAAGCTCTCCCTTGCTATCCGTGTATTGAAAGAGCCGGTGCGACTCGATCCTTCCTGACAGCTCGCCGGCTTTTTCAAATGAGTAAGGTCCGGCGAAAGTGCCGATTTGCGTTCCCGATTTGGAAAAGACAGGCAGGTCCTGAAGCGAACCTTCCGGCAGAAATTTCAGAAGCGAACTCGACAGCGGCAATAGTGCATTCATCTTTTTTACTGCGAAAATCTTTTCATACGGCAGTGCATGAGCCGAAAGAGATGAGTCGACCAAACCGGATATTGCAGCCGCATCGAAGCCGGAATCCTTCCTTATTTCCTGGAGCTGCATGGAAACCTCTCCCCAATCGACTCGGCCATTCGCACGGCTCAGGCATTTTCCCAAAGTCTGCCACTCCAGCATCTTGGGTTTGCCGCTGGTGCCCAGCTTGCAGGGAAACTGGGCCGATGCGGATTCATAAGCCTTTGAAATCACCGCATCGATTTTTGATTTGACCTCATCGGATGGGGTCCGGGTTTGTGCCGCCAGGCTGAAGCCGGCCAAGAGCATGCAATTCAGAACGATGGATCTTAGCAAGGCTCTGTCCCTATTTTTTTTCGGTTGCGGAAAGCTTGCGAATCGCCATTTCCGCAGCCGCCGCAACGCTCACGTCTTTGTCGGAACTCAATGGTTTTAAGTCTTTAATATTCTGGGAATTCCCAAGCAAAGCCACGGCGGTAGTAGCGCTCTGACGGACTCCCGGATGCTCGTCCTTGAGCTTTTTGACTATCGCAGGGAGAGCCGCAGTTGCACCCATGGCTGCAAGTCCCTCGATTGCCGCGACCCTGATTTCCGGAGCGGGATCGGAAATGCAATTCATCAAGGCCTGGACGGCCGGCTCGCTTTTGGTTTTGACCAGGATCGCGATTCCTAATTCACGATCTTCTATACTTGCGTTCCCGGCTAGAACCTGCAGCGCCTGTTCAGGCGTTTCAACGGTGTTGCGGGTTTTCGTGACCTTGCCGGTCCCCAGATAGATGAGAGCTGGTTGCTGAGGCGGAACCGTGCGAGGATAAACTTGGACCAGCGTGATCCGATCGGAATCCGCGCCTTGCCCATAAAAAAACATGGTATTGCTTCCGGAGGTTATTCGCGCAACGAACTCCTGCAGGGGAACGCGGTTGGTGTGTATGGAAACAGAAGGATTATCCTGACTCCGGACTTCGAATATGATTCCCGTCCTCTCGGCCAATTCCAGAAGCACGGTCTGCAGAGGACTATCCGTGATATCCGCCGTTACTCTCCCCTCCTCGAGCTGGATCTTCAAGAAGTTGGGTGCGGCGGGTTTCGCGCTCGGGTTCGGTTGTTGACGAGCGGAAGGGGGAAACTGCAGGGGCGCTCGTTGTATCTGACCTGGCAAGCTCACGCAGAGCAGCAGAATCACCGACAGGCTCGTGAAGAGCACTCTCGGTTTATTTGTTTTGGCGTTCTTGTTATTCATCTGCATCAATACCCGGTTGCCGGTAGATTTTCATGAACTGATCAAAGCGGTACATTGAAAAGAGATCGTTCAATTTTCGGTTCGGATTGGCGAGAATCACCTCGCCGTTTCTGTCTTTCATCCGCTTGAAAAGCCGCAGCACTTCCCCGACTCCCGAACTGTCGATGAAAGGGACCTCTCTGAAATCGATTACTACCTCGCGCACACCTTCATCCACAACGGAGTCGAGCCGGCTTTGAAGCACAGGACAATACTCAAATGTGATCTTGCCCTTGATGTAAACAATTCGACGATTTCCTAGAGATTCAACTTGGATATCCATGGCCGCTTAGGCCAAAATACTGTCACATTTCGACCTCAGGAGCAAGCGCCCAAACACTCTATGTCGTCCAGATTTGTTGTGCACCAACACAAGACAGGCCGGACTCACTTTGATTTGAGAATCGTCCTAAATGGAGTTTTGCGTTCCTGGTCTCTTTTGAAGGAGCCGCCTTGCAGGGACGGAGAGAGGAGACTTGCAATCGAGAGAGAGAGTTTTTCGGTCGATTCGATTGACAGCAAAAATTTCGAGGAAGAGGCTTTCGGACTGGGGCGCGTTAGCGCCTGGGACGACGGGGAAGTGGAGTCCGAATTTGTGTCCCCCAAGCTTCTGCTTCTGGCCTTTGCCGGCAAAAAGCTTGAAGGAAAATACGAATTCCGGCGCATGCGCTGGTATCCCGGCAACCGCTGGTTGATCACAAAGTTGAAACAATCCAAGCAACCGCGGATTTGATCCGTGTTTATCCGCGTCCATCCGCGGTTAATAATAGTAATTTGGCTTGACAGAGTGCCCCTCTCCATTAGAACCTTAACCCAAAACGACTTGGCAAGTATGGTTTCTGAATTGTTTGTCGGAAATTTTGACGCCTAATAATCACGACCAGGATGTTGTTGACGGGACGTTTATTCCCAGGAGTAATGCCTATGACTCGCAAACTTATCGGCTTGACCGTAGCCCTATTCTTTTTGAGTGGAATTGCCACTGTTTTCGCGCAGGAAAAGGTCTCGCCTCTTTCTGACTATCAGTACAAGAAAGACTACCCGCAATATGAGGCGATCAAGAAGGAAGCCGATGTCCAGAAGCGAGCCGATCTTCTGCTGGCCTTTGTAAAAGAACGTCCTATTTCAAAAGTGCTGCTTTATGCCGCAAACGACTACATGGCATGCGTGAAGCCGCAATTGGATAAAAAGGACTGGGCCAAGGCAGTCTCGATGGAGGAAGCATTCTGGGCTGTAATTCCAACCGAACAAACTGTGCAAGCAGCCGGGATTCCTGCAGGAGTGGAGGAATTTATAAAAACTCAACTCGTGCCCACGCAGCAGCTCCTGTTGCAATCCCTGGTTGGAACGTACTATCAGGCCCAGAACTGGCCCAAGGCAGCGGAAATGGCTGAAAAGCTCTACGCGCTTGCTCCAGATAAAGCCCTGCTGCCCCAGATAGCAGATATTTATATGAGATTTAATAATGTTGATAAATATCTGACTTATGGCCAGAAGATTCTGGCAGAGTACCCGATGGAACAGTCTTACGGGACTGCACTTCAAATGGCGACAGTCTATATTCAAAAACAGGACCTCACTACCGCCATTGATCTGCTAACCAAGGTCATGGACGTTTACGGGGACAAGGTGCCGGCCAATGTTTCGGAATCACAGTGGAATGCGACACGCGCCTTCGCCTATGGAGTCATCGCATCGCCCGTTTATCAGAAAAAGGACTATCCAAAAGCTCTGGAGTTATATGAAAAAGTCGTCAAGTTCGACCCGAAAAAAGACGACGCTTACTACTATATCGGAATGTGCAAGTGGCAAGCCAAAGACCAGGATGGAGCTATCGCGGCTTTCGCGAAGGCCGTCGTATTAAATAACAAGACCCTGGCGCCGAAAGCAAAAGAGTACATGGAGAACTTGTACAAGGCTCAGCACAACGGTTCTCTTGATGGTCTCGATCAGGTGCTGGCCAAGGCAAAAGCTGAATTGGGAGTGAACTGATTAAGCGAAGCTCTAGAACGCGGGGCGGCTCTGGAGAGCCGCCCTAATTGTTTTCCCGACTGCTTGCGCCAAGTCCAACCCCAAAATAGACTGGTAATTTTTTGCAGGCAGGTGTAAATTGAAATTCCACAGTGGTTAGTAATCCACACTGACACTTGCACGAGCTCAGATCTCATCCAAATTAGGAGCAACATGGCAGAAAAGGTGAACAACGTTCCTGGCGATAAGAAGATCACCATTCAGGAAGCTCTGGATAAAGAAGGAGAGCAGCTTCATATCAGCGAATTGCAAGCTCTCAACATCAAAGACCTGGCCAAGATTGCGAAGAAGTACAAAATTGCGGAAGCGGGCAAAATGAGCAAGCAGGATCTCATTTTTGCGGTCCTGCAAGCTCAGGCCGAAAAGCATGGGCTCATCTTCTCCGAAGGAGTGCTGGAAGTTCTTCCGGAAGGCTACGGTTTTCTGAGATCCCCTGATTACAGCTATCTGCCTGGTCCGGATGACATCTACATCTCCCCGTCCCAGATCCGAAAATTCGACCTGCGCACAGGGGACATCGTCTCCGGGCAGATCCGCATGCCGAATGAGGGAGAGCGCTACCTTGCTTTAGTCAAAGTGGATGCCGTCAATTTTGAGCCTCCGGAAGAGGCACGTCACCGCATTTTTTACGACAACCTGACTCCTCTGTACCCGCAGGAAAGAATCCGGCTTGAGACCGTGCGGGACAACCTTTCAGCACGGGTGATGGACATTTTCACGCCCATCGGCAAAGGTCAGCGCGGGTTGATCGTATCGCCGCCCCGGACGGGGAAGACCATGCTCCTTCAGAACATCGCGAACTCGATCAGCACCAACCATCCGGAAATTTTTCTGATCGTCCTGCTGATTGATGAACGCCCGGAAGAAGTTACGGACATGGAGCGTTCCGTCAAGGGCGAGGTGATCAGTTCCACCTTCGATGAGCCTGCCTCGCGGCACGTTCAGGTTGCGGAAATCGTGATGGAGAAGGCAAAAAGACTCGTCGAGCACAAGAAAGATGTCGTAATCCTGCTGGACAGCATCACACGCCTGGCGCGCGCTTATAACACGGTCGTGCCCTCAAGCGGCAAAGTGCTCTCGGGCGGCGTGGACGCGAATGCACTCGAAAAACCGAAGCGCTTCTTCGGCGCGGCCCGCAAGATCGAAGAGGGAGGAAGCCTTACGATCATGGCAACGGCGCTGATCGACACCGGCAGCCGCATGGACGACGTCATTTTCGAGGAGTTCAAAGGCACCGGTAACATGGAGATCATTCTGGACCGGAAGCTTGTGGATAAGCGGATCTTCCCCGCGATTGATATCAATAGATCCGGCACCCGAAAAGAGGAACTCCTGGTGGAAAATACCGATCTCAACAAGATCTGGATTCTCAGGAAGGTGCTGAGCCCGCTCTCGATCGATGAGGCGATGGACCTGCTTCTGGACAAACTTCGCAAGTCTGAAAGCAATGCGGATTTCCTCACCTCTTTGAACAAAGGTTGACCACAGATTGCGTGGATCACACAATAGAAGCTTTGGATATCTGTGGCGTTTTAGTCCCGTCCGTGTTATAAAAGAGATCCCTTCACTCAAATAACCAGCGCCTTCTTTTATTTATTACCCTCCCTGGGCCGGGCTCGCTTTTTTTGCCGAGCCCGGCTTTTTATTCAGCCGATTTGACTTGCCCGCCGCACTTCAATACTATTGGATTCCTTCGAGGCTTTAAGAGTTGGAGTCTTCGAGGTTGATTTGAAGACCTCAAGTCTCAAAGCGCAGTCATCTTTATTTAAATTTAAGGATGAAAAATGGAACTCGCTGCGCACGTTAACGAAATCAACCAGAAAGTCAAAAACGAAAGCAGGTTTGTCGAGCAGCTGACCGGAGAGGTGCACCGTGTAATTGTCGGTCAGAAATACATGGTTGAACGCCTCCTGATAGGCCTGCTCACCCGCGGCCACATTTTGCTGGAAGGGGTTCCCGGGCTGGCCAAAACTCTGGCGGTCAAAACTCTCTCATCCGCCATAGCAACCAAGTTTCAGCGAATTCAGTTTACCCCCGACCTGCTTCCGGCGGACCTGATAGGAACAATGATCTATAGCCAGAAAGACGGCACCTTTTCTCCGAAGAAAGGGCCGCTTTTCGCCAATCTGATTTTGGCGGACGAGATAAACCGCGCGCCGGCCAAAGTGCAGAGCGCTTTGCTGGAGGCAATGCAGGAAAGGCAAGTGACGATCGGGGATCAGACCTATCCTTTGGAAGAGCCGTTCCTTGTGCTGGCGACTCAGAATCCCATCGAGCACGAGGGAACCTATCCCCTGCCTGAGGCTCAAATCGACCGTTTCATGCTCAAGCTCAAAATTGACTATCCTGACCCAAAAGAAGAACGACAGATACTGGATCTGATGTCTCAAGACGATCCAGTCAGCGTTGCCAGAGTCGTAACGCCCGCAGACATCCTTCGTGTGCGCGAAGTGGTGAAGGAGGTCTATGTGGACGATCGAATCAAGGATTATATCGTCCAATTGGTCTTTGCCACGCGAAAGCCGCAGGAATTTAAGCTGGATCTCAAAGATCTTATTCAGTTCGGTGCCTCTCCGCGCGCCACGATCTACCTCGCGCAGGCTTCGCGGGCTCACGCCTTCATCAAGGGGCGCGGCTACGTCACCCCGGAAGATATAAAAGCAATTGGAATGGACGTGCTCCGGCACAGGATTATCCTGACCTATGAAGCGGAGGCCGAGGAGGTGACGGCCGAATCGATAATCAGCCGGATTTTTGATGCCGTCCAAGTCCCATAAAACCAAGTACGAATTACGAATGACGAATTACGAATTGTGGAAGCATCTTGATTGTGCATTTAATTCGTAATCCGTCATTCGTAATTCGTAATTCAAAATATGTTACCCAAGGAAGTCGTTCAACACATACGGCGGATACAAATCACCACCAACCGGCTGGTGAACGAATCGCTTGCGGGAGAATACCACTCGGTTTTCAAGGGCCGAGGGATGGAGTTCGACGAGGTCCGGGAATATCAGCACGGCGATGACGTTCGAAGCATCGACTGGAACGTGACCTCGCGAACCGGGCGCCCGTTTGTAAAGCGTTATGTGGAAGAACGCGAACTGACGGTAATGTTGTTGATCGATGCGAGCGCTTCCGGATTTTTTGGTTCCATCAAAAAGACGAAATCAGAAATCGCCGCCGAAATTTCAGCCCTGATTGCCTTTTCTGCGATCAAGAACAACGATCGCGTTGGAGCGATCCTCTTCACGGACTGCGTGGAGAAATTCATTCCGCCGCGCCGGGGGAGCACGCACGTGTTGCGCGTAATTCGTGAGGTTCTCTTTCATGCTCCGGAGCGCCGCGGCACCAGCATCCAAAAAGCGCTCGAGCATTTGAATCTTGTTTTACACAAGCGCTCCGTCGTATTCCTGATATCCGATCTCCTGGATCAGGGGTTTGAGCAATCGCTGAAAGTGGCAAATCGCAGGCATGACATCGTAATAATTCAGATTATGGATCCCCGCGAAAGGGATTTGCCCAACGCCGGCATTCTGGAAATCCGGGATGCCGAAACGGGTGAAATCGCCTGCATTGACACGGCACTGCCGTGGGTTCGGAATACGTTTCGGGAAAATTGGGATCGCAATCAGGAAAGGCTCTCGAAGCTGTTCGACTCGCATCGAATGGATCACGTCACGATCGAAACGGGCAAGTCCTACAACATCCCGCTGGTCCGGTTTTTCGAGGAGCGGGCAAGAAGAATCAGGTGAGTTTGTGTTCCCGGGGAAATATCGACATCTTACGGATCCTCTGCTGACCGTCGAGCTGGTAGTCCTTTTGTTGCTAACAATCGCTTCCGGCGCCATGGGGCAGAGCAGCCCGGACGCCAGCCAGCCTCCGCTTCCACCGGGTGTTCAAATCCGGATTGACGCGAATCCAAAACTTGCAACGGTCGGGGATCCAATTCAAATAGATCTGGATCTGACGATGCCCTCGGGATTTCAGGTGGATGTCCCCGGATTGGGGAAAGAGGTCGGAGACTTTTCCATACTTGCGTTTTATCCGGGACCGGAGATTCCGCAGTCCGCCACGGCCCAAAATCCCGCTCAACCGGTCCCAACTCAAGCCGGTTTAATTAACCACCATGTTCGAATCGTCGCAGCGGTTTACAAAACGGGAACTTTTGCCTTTCCACCGGTCCAACTAAAGCTGCGAACCGCGGAGGGCAAACAGATTTCCGTATCAAGCGTTCCCGTCAAGATCGAAATCCAAAGCGTGCTTTCGGAAAAAAATCAGGACCTGAAAGATCTGAAGAAGCAGGCTGAAATACCGGAACCTGCGCGATGGGCACTCTGGTTCGCAGTATTGACGGCCCTCATCGTTCTCGGCATGTTCGCGTGGTTCCTGTGGAAGCGTCGAAAAAAGCACGCTTCTTATGTGCCTGCAGTACCTCCCCAGGATCTGCTGAAGCTGGCTGAATCGGATTTGCGTGATTTGCTGGCCCGCGGCTTTCCGGAAAACGGAAGGGTCAAGGAGTTTTATGTTCTCCTCTCGGAAATAGCAAAAAGAATTCTGGAAGTAGGCTATGGAATCCATGCGGCCGAACGGACGACCTCGGAAATCGTTGATACGCTGCGCCGCACGTCAGGCCCCGGTCCGGCGGATGTGGAACGGATCGAATCATTTCTGATTCGCTGCGACATGGTGAAATTTGCAAAATATGTTCCGGCAAGGGCAGAGCACGAATCTGCAGCCGCAGACGCATTGTGGGTTCTTGAAAGCAGTCGTCAGTCGCTAGTGTCGCGTTGCGCAAGAGAGTTGACTTATACGATGGGATGCGGGATCGCATGACGTCCAGGTCCGAAGGACCGATAGTGAATAGGCCCGGCCGTCAGGCCGGGATTAAGTAAACATT
>JBEKKY010000025.1:0-16939 GCA_050010475.1 Acidobacteriota bacterium
TTCGATTCGATTGGGTATCATCAGGCATAATCCTATTATATCTGCTTGAAGAATCCGTTCGACAAAATTCTTATCCTGTTCGGGCCACAAAAAGCCGCGATTGTGCTCACCGCAAATTGCAGGTTGTTGGTGAGAAAGTAAAGGGTCTATCCGCCTGCAATCGAAAACATTCAACACCCTAAAAGGCGAAGCGCAGCTGGAAGCTGACTCTTCTGTTAAACACATTGGAGCCACCCCCGGAAAGATGGAGATATTCTCCAAAGAAGGACGATCCAAGATCTCCGTTGGGGGGGCCGTAGTTGGGATGATTCAACGCGTTCGTTGCCTGGAGCGATAGGGTCACATTGTATTTTCCCGAGCCGGATGCGCTGCCGCCCCCTCCCATGGGGCCGCCGCCGCGCCCGCCTCCCCCGCGCGGAAAGCCTCCTCCCATGCCGGGAAAACCGCCGCCACGCGGTCCTCTCATTCCAGGTGGCGTTTGGCCGCTATTGCTTTCCGCGGACCTCTCCCTTTTTCCTATGGACCAAGTCCGTGAGAGACGCAGGTTGATATTTACACTGGCCGGGCCGCGCCCGAAGTTCCTGTTAATAGTGGGTGTTCCGGGAGCCGGGTTAAGATTGAAGCAGCCGAAAGACGGCGCATAAAGCAAATCCGTGCCTGAGCAATTAGCTGCGCTTACAAACACGAGCGCCGGCCGTGCGCTTATAACGCCATCACCGTAGAGATCACGCCCGGTGATAATGTTGTACGGAGATCCGCTGCTTGCCGTGATGAAGGGATTGATAGACACTCTAAACGGCAGTGGAAGGCTGAAACCGAACACGCCGCGGTGGCGTATATCGCCGGATGATGAAGGCCCCCATTCTGCCCGCAGATTGTAAGGATCGGCTGGTTGCCCCTCATTGTCGTCTTTTCCGTATGAAAGAGAATAGTTGCCGTACAGGGAGATGTTTTTGTAACTGATGCTGGGATTGATGACCAGCTGGCTTGTTCTGCTGAAGCCTGTCGATTCAGTAAAAAAGCGTGCCTCATGGTCACCGAATGGGTATATGCCGTCGATTGGAGCATTGATATCACGAGACCTCAGGAGGTGCACGCCCCGGCTGAGGATGTAATTGGCGCTGATGCGGAAGTACTTGTTGACTTGTCTCTCGATCCCTACGTTTGCCTGGTAGTTGCGCGGCGCGATGACGTCGTGAGTCAAAAGCTGTAATTGCTGGGGCTGGAGCCCGCTTTGGAGAGAGGCAGGAGATGGTATGTTGGGGAAGAAGTCAGGGTTGAGAATAATGTAGGACTGCTGCGTGATTCCGTTGTAGCGCAGCGTTTGCAGTTTGGTCGAGGCCGAAATGCGGTCGTAGAAGGTGCCGAAGCCAACCCTCAACACGGTTTTGGCGGCCTTGTTCCCTTTCCCATCAATCCCCCAGGCTATGCCGATCCGGGGTGACCAGTCGCCATAATCACTTATATTTGTCTGCGTTTCGTATCTCAGTCCAAAGCTCAGGGTCAAATTGGACAACGCCTTCCAGTCGTCGTTTCCATAGAAACCGAGGTCCAATTGACTTACCGAAGTCATCGGCGCTCCCGCTCCCAGGGTGAACAGGGATGCTCCGCCACCCAGCGCGCGGATCTGTGCGGGAGAAAACCCGGCATGCTGAAGCAACAACGTCCGCTGATAAACCTGTAATGCCGTAAGTTGCTCGGCTGTACCAGCGATCGCCTGATTGTTGACGTCCAGCAATGGTCCCTGGCCTCCGAAAAACGAGAAGGTTCCGTTAAAGTTTGATATCGAGGTGTTGTTGTCAAAACTTTGGCGTGCGCGAAATCCCCATTTGAAGGTGTGCTTGCGATGGTTATAGGTCGTCATATTCGACGCTTCCCAGGAATTTGTCGTGTCCCCGGAATTGCCGACTGTGGCCCCGCCGGACGTAAAAGCATCCTGCACCAGGAGCGAGTATGCCGTTCCTGCCCCGGAGTCCGCTGAGCTCGCATGCCTGAATTGGAACCTGGTTTCATTGACCGTGTTTGCGCTGATAGTCGCGGTTTCTGTGGCCTGCAGCGTGTCTTCTGTCGTGGACTGATTGAAGGTGGTAGAAGGCAAATTGAAATTGCCAACCCCCTGGTCGTTGAGGCTGATGTTTGTGTACTGATACCGGACCGTGAGCGTATTCTTGTCAGTAAGCGTAAAATCGAGGCGCGGCGTTATGGTGGTTCGCGTCTGCGGAGTTTGCATGGTCTGATTCACCGTCACCGGGTTGAAATTGCTGTCCAGTGTAGTGGCCTCAATAAACGCATCCTCTGTAATGCTGCGGTGTTCCGCATTGAAGCTGAAGGATGCCTTCCGGACTTTCAGGGGGCCGCTGAGGTTGATGTTGTAAGACTCTTGCTTATAGGGCGGCAAATTGGATTGGGCCAATAACGGGCTTCGCGTGTTCAGATCCTGATTGTTGAATTGAAAATACGCTTGGCCGTGAAAAGTATCGGTCCCGGGCTTAGTAAAAATTTCAATGCGGCCGAAGCCGGGCCTGTCGTACTCCGAAGAGAACGGATTGGAATTGATCCGGATCTCTCGGATGGATGACTTGGGCGGCAATTGGCCATTCCCCGAAAACCCGTCAATGAAGACCTGTCCGCCGTTTGGCCCCGCGCCCGGCCCCGCCATTGCCTGCAACTCCTGTGAGAGTTCGTCCGGATCATCCGATAAGGTTTCGAGGTCCTTTTCCTTCAGCACAATTGCGCCTGCATTCTGCTCGGGCGCAACGCTCACGGTCACCCTGTCTGCCTCATCAGTTAAAGTGATCTGCTCAGAAATAGACGCGATGGCGAGTTGAGCGTCGAAAACCGCGGCGCCGTTGATTTCGAAACTTGTTTTTTCGTTTACGGCAAATCCCTTTGCTGTGACTCGTATTATGTATTTCCCGGGCGCGAGTGCAGAGAATTTATATTTCCCGTCGGCATCCGTGACTGTATGCTTCTCTCCGCCGGGTCCCTTGATCACAATCTGAGCCTGTTCTATGACAGCTCCCGAGGGATCCGTTACTTTCCCCTGAAGGCTGCACGGTGGAGCCGTTTGGGCCAAAAGGATCGAGCTTACAACGATTGTTGAAAGCAGAAATACAACAAATGACAAACGCAATTTCAACGCCATCTTCATCAAAGCACTCCCATTGTTTGAGGCGAATGAAAAACAGTCGTTATGGAATCATGCTCGGCAACTCGAATCCGCCGAATCCGCCGAATCCGTCCATCTGTCCCATCCCGCCGGTGTTCATTCCTCGATTGCTTGTTCCATTTTCGCGATTGGCTCCGGATTGCATCGACGCGATTCGAATCAATGCGTCTGCATTGCCTACAAGCATGATGGCTGTGAGCTGATCAACCTGGGCGCCCTTTGTGCTTGAGAACACAACCGTCTCGCCCTTCTTCAGCTCGCCGATTGTAGTAGCAGGCATCCGTTCGAGCATTTGGGCAATATCTCGCTGGCCGCCCGCTCCGCCCATAGGTCCTCGGGCTGAATCTGCTGCCCCGGAGGTTCCGCGAGCTCCAGAACCTCCTCTCCCCGCAGGAAAACCCGATCGGCCTGCACCAAACAACCCTCCCCCAGAGTCCGGCATCTTTTTGAGCTGCGAATCGGAAGTAAGCTTGACCACCAGAAGCTTGCCCGTGCCGAGCTCTTTCACCGTGATTTCCTTGGTTTCCGTGTTGATGGAGGTAATGGATCCTGTCTTTGTGAGGAAGGTACCGAAGACAACCTCTTCAGCGGTGACTTTTAGCCCGTCTTCACTCTTCCGTCCACGGGCTCGCAATTGATCGCCCACGTTTAGCTCTTGGAGGTTGCTCGGCTTGGCATCTGCGAACTTTACCGAGTCCGTTGCGTAGCGTTTGAATTTGGTGCGTCCGTCGATCGTCACCGTCGCCTGTGCCGGCCCCTGGAAGCTTCTCATACTCAACGTAATCTGGTCATTGGTTTTCGCGGTTACCATTCCGGAAATACCACGCTTAACCCAATCTTGCCGTTCCGCTTCATTTTGTTTTGCAATGTCGGCTGAACTCATTATGATAATGCGGTGGACGTCCGATGTGACAGCGTCCAGCGTGACCAGAACGCGATCTCCAACCGAAAGATGCGATAGCTGGACGGGTTCAGCCTTTGTAAGATCCTTTTCCCCAGGTGCAATCTTCAGCGCAATCGTCTCCGAGGAGAGTTTTAAAGAAACAGGAGCGGCATTGTCCGGTTTGATCTGTAGCTCACTACCCTCGGGCTTATATTCGGTCACTGTTCCAATAATGCTCTTTGTCAACAAAACGCTCTGGGAGAACCCAGGCCGCGGTCCCTCCGCCAAGAACGCAAACACGGCCACTGCAATAAAAAGCGGCGCCCATCGCCAAAACTCTGGGTCTAGGAAGTTGCATACGCGCGAATCCATGCCGCTGAGATGGATCTTACTGGAAGACGAGACGGCCGATTTGCCCCTTCCTGTCGTCATAATAGCTCTCCTGCGTTCGTCTCATTGGTGTCTGCAACAGGGTTTTTTAATACGAAGCGCACGCGCGCTGTCCGGCACGGGTCAAGCCGTTCCTCGGACTTCTCCTCCCAGCTCGGATGCCTTCTTCGCTGTCTGGCAGGCTTATCCGAGCTGGGATGCTCTCTGGTAAATACGTTTTTATCCATTGTAACTTTCAGGTTTTCTCAAAAATTTTGAGGACAAACACAAGGTTTTGTCCTAATCGGGTAGTTTAAGCGTCAGCGCTTGGAGAAAACTGGCCGGCACCCTCGTAGCAAGCTTGGCCTTGGATTAACGACTTTAGAAATGACGGTGCTTATTTTGTTGACAATGTTTCCTGTTAATGGCCGGAATCGATGCCACATTGTAGTAGCTAAGGAAATGGATGAAGTCTTAGCTCCTGCCTGCCGGTCTAAGCCCTCCGCCTTTCAAGCAAACAGCTTTCAGCAGGTTCCACCTTTGTCTTTGGATCGTTCCTGATGGCAACAAGGCATCGGGCTCGATCATACACATGGCGAATGGACCGTGGTGTTTCTAACCGGCCGGATGCGAGTACAATTGCGCCCCTCAGGCGACTTTCAGTCGCAATTGCACTGACGATTCAGTCGATAACACAAAAGAGGGAGAACAATGGGCTTGCCAAAATTGGTAGTTTGGCTGCGAGGACACAAGCCAACGGTGGTCGGGTCTTCGGATATCCGAGTGCACAACAGTACTACAACTACAACTGTAACAGCTGCCGCATACTGGGCGAAAAGAACATATATAAGACATAACTAGGTATTTATAAATAGGATGGCGGAGAGGGAGGGATTCGAACCCTCGGTAAGGTTACCCCTACACACGCTTTCCAAGCGTGCTCCTTCAACCGCTCGGACACCTCTCCACGTCACCGGAACGGCCCACTGATTGTATGTCGCAAGCTACACGATCGCAAGCCCTTAGTAGGGAACTAGAATTGAGGAGTCAGAAGTCGGAATTCAGAAGAAACGGCCCGTCCCCGTTTTTCTTCTGAATTATGAATCCTGACTCCTCAATGCTTTTCTCTGAGTCAATTCCCCGGGTTTTTTCTATAATAAGGTTCCTGGACTCAGAAATGATGAGCGAACCTACCAGCTTCACGAATCCGCCGAAGCGCGACGGGTCCCGAACTCGCCGCTACGTCGTGGCCTGCATGGCCTGCATGGTCTTCCTTGCCGTTTCACTGGCGGCCACTCTGATTTTCCTACACCGGACTTCGGTGGGAAGCAAAAAATTCATTCGAAATACTTTCACGCTCTATACGGCCACCTTTCTGGTCGTGCTGGCTCTGCTAATTCTGGCAACAGTCCTCGGCAGAAATTTGATCAAGCTCTATTTCGAGCGAAAGAGCGGCCAGTTGGGAAGCGGATTCAAGACCAAGATGGTCAGCACCTTTATCGGGCTTTCGCTTCTGCCGGCGTTGCTGCTCTTTGTGCTTGCCTACACTTTGATCAGTTCGTCAATCGAGCAGTGGTTTCTCGCGCCTCCCGCTCAAATGATGGAGAACAGCCGCCTTCTGGCTCAGCAGTACTATGCCGAAATGGAGGAGCAGGCCAAGTTTTTTGCCTCAAACATTGCCGGGGCGATCCACTCGGCGGAAGACTTCAGTCCGCAGCTCAGATTGAAACTCCAGATGACGCTCCAGGAGTTTAGCCGGCTTTACGGTTTAGGCAGCGTGCGGATTTTCGATATTCGAAGCCTTCCGGTTGCCGAATCCGGTCCTGCGATATCATCGAGCGAGCATCGGCAATCGATCCAGCGCCTCATCGGCCAGGCACTTCTGGGCGAACGGTCATTTCTGGTCGAGCGCATGACTCCAAAGGATCCGGTAAACGAAATCACGTTGGTTGCGGTTCCTATCCGGGATCTGCGGGGCTCGATCATCGGCGCCGTCCTTACGGAAACGGCTCGGCCTTACAGCGCAAAATACAGCGTATATTCCGTTGAAGAGGCGTATGAAAAATTCCTGCAGCTGCAGCCGGAAAAATCGGCAGTCCTTTCCAACACGCTTCTGATGCTCGTCCTCGCGACACTTCTGATCATCTTCGCGTTTTCGTGGTTCGGCCTCTATCTAGCCAAGCGCATTACAGTCCCGATCCAGGCGCTGGCGCAAGGAGCGGCCGAGGTTGCAGCGGGTAACCTGGGGTACCGGGTTGAATGCCAGGCTTTCGATGAATTGGGGAGCCTAGTTGCGTCTTTCAATCGGATGACAAACGACCTGCAGGAGAATGAAAAACGCATCGAAGCCACCCAGCAAAATCTGCGGCAGACGAGCGCAGAAAATGCAGACCGCCGCCGCTACATCGAAACGATTTTGCAAACCATCGCCACCGGCGTGATTTCACTGGACAGCAACTTTCGAATCCGGACAATGAACCGGGCCGCCGTACAAATGCTCCAGGCCGAGGAGGCTGCGGGAGAGACCGCCCTCGATGAAATCCTCCCGCCTTCTGTTTTCGAAACCATGCGCGCGCTGCTGAACAAATCGTCGGTACTGGGAACCGTCGTGCGGAATATGGAGCTGGCATTTCCCGGAAAGACCCTGCAGCTTGCCGCCACAGTCACCCCGCTGGCGGATAACACGGGCCGGCGCACGGGCTGGGTCGTGGTTCTCGACGATATGACAGAACTCCTTCGCATGGAGAAGATGTCTGCCTGGCAGGAAGTGGCGAGACGAATGGCTCATGAAATCAAAAATCCTTTGACCCCGATACAGCTTTCGGCCGAACGCATTCTGCAGCGGTACCGGCAGATCACGCCGCACGATCAAGCCGGCCTTTCCGGGTCGTGGCATTCGGAATTCCTGAAATTCGACAAGCTGCTCGCCGAGTGCATCCAGGTCATTATGAGCGAGGCCGGCTCGCTCAAACGTCTCGTGGATGAATTTTCCCGATTCGCGCGCCTTCCGGAACTGCGGCTGGAAGAGGCTGACCTGAACCTTATTCTGGAAAACGCGCTGAGCCTTTATAACGGACGAATCCAGGGAATCAGTGTGAAAAAGGATTTCGACGCGGGTATTCCCAAAATCTTGCTTGATCCGGAGCAGATGAAACGCGTATTTACCAATCTTTTCGATAATGCATTTGAAGCGATGGCGAATAACGCGCACGAAAAGGTATTGCAGCTGCGCACCTGCTGTAATCTGCGGCAGGGTTCCGTCAGCGTTGAGATCGGTGATACGGGAGGCGGTCTCCCCGAGGAGTATCAAGATAGCTTGTTCCTGCCCTACTTTTCGACGCGAAAAGAAGGAACCGGCCTCGGGCTGGCGATTGTGCGGCAGATTGTGACGGACCATCATGGAAGCGTGCGCGCTGAGCCCAACGTTCCGGTCGGCACAAGGATAATCATAAATTTGCCCATGGCATAGACGGATTGACGATTTTTGATTGACGATTGACAATTGTCCAAAATTCCATTCCATGATTCGTCAATCGAAAATCGTCAATCGTCAATGTTCTCTTGCGCGTGCCCTTAAATCCGGAACACAATAAGCTCTTATGTCTCGACCTGCGGTCTTGATTGTTGATGACGAAAAGGGTGTGCAGACTTCCGTTCAGGGAATTCTGGAGGATGCGGGGTTTGATCCCCACGCGGCATCCAACGCCGAAGAAGCTTTGGAGATCCTGGTAAAACGGAGCTTCCCTGTTGTGCTGCTGGACGTATGGCTTCCGGGGATCGACGGCCTGCAGGCGCTCGCGCAAATACGACAACAATCTCCCCAAACAATCGTCATTATGATCTCGGGGCATGGATCCATTGAGACCGCTGTGCGGGCAACCAAACTGGGCGCCTTCGATTTTGTGGAAAAACCGCTCTCGCTGGAAAAGACCGTCCTGGTCGTCAAAAACGCATTGCATCAATATCAATTGCAGGAAGAAAACCGCCTTCTCAGGGAGCAGGTCGAACAGAAATATGTGATGATCGGCGATTCAGTTCCAATGCAGGCATTGCGCCAGCAGATCGACTTCGCCGCCCCGACAAACGGCCGGGTCCTCATTTACGGCGAAAACGGCACCGGGAAAGAACTCGTGGCACATCTGCTCCACCTGCAGAGCCAGCGCCGCGACGGACCGTTTATAGAAATGAACTGCGCTGCAATACCGGAAGAACTGATCGAAAGCGAGCTCTTTGGCCATGTGAAAGGCTCATTTACGGGAGCTTCAGAGGATAAGGAAGGGAAATTTGCCCAGGCTGACTGCGGCACGCTTTTTCTCGATGAAGTCGGCGATATGAGCTCCAAAACGCAGGCGAAAGTGCTTCGGGTTTTGGAAGAGCAGCGATTCACGCCTGTCGGAGGCAGTGCATCGGTCAAAGTGGATGTTCGGGTCATCGCCTCCACAAACAAAAACCTCGAGCGGGAGATCGAGGCCGGCAGTTTCCGCGAAGATCTTTACTATCGCCTGAATGTTCTTCCATTCCAGCTTCCGCCCTTGCGGGAGCGCAAAGAGGATATTCCGATTCTGACTGCGTACTTCCTGGAGGACTTCGCCCGCAAGTACGGCAAGAAAGCGCCTGTGGTGACTCGGAAGGCTGTGGAAGCGCTCGAAACCTATCCGTGGCCAGGCAACGTGCGTGAATTGCGGAATATTATGGAGCGGATGGTCATCATGACGCCCCAGGCCCGCATCGACATTTATGATTTACCCGAGCCGATTCTGCGGCGCACCCTGCTCGCGCCGGCGGAACAGGAGCGGGAATCTTCGCTCCAGAGCGCCCGGGACCGGTTTGAAAGGGAGTTCATCCTGCTGAAGTTGATGGAAAACAAAGGGAATGTCGCCCGCGCGGCCCTAGCGCTGCAGATTGAGCGGAGCCATCTTTATCGCAAGATCAAGCAGCTGGGGATTCCGTATTCCGGCCGGGAGAACGGCGACACGGAATAATGCCGTGGTTAGCAGTTAGTTCTGCATGACTACAAGTATGAAACCTCGATCTCTACTAACCACTGATCACTGCCCACTATCCTTTTTCCGGTAGCACTTAATGAAAAATTGCGAGTCGCCGATCTGCATGTCTGTTGTAACGTGTTCCCCAAAAACCGCGGCCAGTTCGAAATTGGAATTAATCCATTTCATCAGTATGTGGCAATAATCCTGGCCGAATATCTTTGGGCCAAATTCCGATGTCGGCCTGTTGAACAGGAATATGTACCGAACCTTTTTCTCCTGAATCTGATGAATCATAATCCGCTCTTCGTCGCTACGGACGAAGCCCGGAGTCGCGATCTCGTACCGGACCGGAACCGGGCGGTTCGCTAGAAAATTCAGACTGCTTCCTTCCGGCAGCATGAGCAGGTATTCCGCCGGGCTCGTGTTCCGGGCAATAAAATCGAGTGCCTGATTCATCGCACTGATGTGGCCGGCTGGAAACCACAGTTCCCCGCGCGTGGTCCGCAGCGGAACGTAATCGTTTTCAATCTGGCGGTAGACGAGAACGCCCATGACTGCCGCAAGCGCAATGGAGAAG
The DNA here is from genome assembly GCA_050010475.1 of Acidobacteriota bacterium. GTDB lineage: Bacteria > Acidobacteriota > UBA6911 > UBA6911 > UBA6911 > UBA6911. Next base: position 9,987 of record JBEKKY010000025.1, read on the forward strand.
CCAACCAGAACGAATCGGCGCCGGAACTGGGCGGCGGCCGGCGGGAGCTTTGCAATCGGAAGATCAGATTTCGCGATATAGAAGAAGAGCAGAAGCGGAACGGGAAGCAGCCCGGAACCATAGGATCCGCCGGCTGGGACCCGGACAAACACGCGCGCCAGGACGGCCAGACTATAAACGGAAATCAGCAGCAATGCTCGAAGGGGGGGCTCATCTTTTTCACTCCCGCCTTGTTCTGTGAAATAGTAATAAATCATTCCCAGAAACAATATGGGAAGCGCCCGGAATGGATTCAGGTCCCAGTGAACTCCGTAGAGAAGGATATGCAGGAGAATGAATCCGCCGCTGATACCTGTAATCCACCACAGCCGTCGTGCCTCCTGCGCCCGAGGTGCGGACAAGACGGATTCTCCCGCCATCCGAAGCCCCGCGAGCGAAAAAATACCTGCAGCCCCGGTCAGAAGAGCTACCGCGCTGATCAGTTCCCGCAGAGTTCTTCCAGGATCATCTAAACCGAGTTTCATTTTATTGAAATAAACCAACTCGGCAGGGATGTGTCCGGGTAAAAGAAACGTGTCTTTGAACAGCGGCCCGGCTGGAATGCGCGCGAAAAGAAACCCGTAAATCAGCAGCGGAAAAATCAAAGCGGCTAGAAGGGCAACGCCTGCATTTCGCAGCCGTTCTCTCCGGGGAGAAGAGGTTACGAGCGCGACGAGTGAAGCAATGGCGGCGAATCCGAATTCCAACTTGCAGCAAAGAGTCAGTCCGGACAGTGCTCCCGCGACGAACAGGCTGCGCAGCCTGTTGGATCGAATGTGGGCCAACTGCGCGGTCAAGGCGAGGGTGCCGAGAATCGTCCCATACAAAGCCGCGTAGCTGTATGGAAAAATCATGTTTCCCCTCAGCTTGAGAACGCAAAGCAGAAGCACCGCAACTGCCGCCAGCATCGCTTCGAAAACCGACATGAATCGCCGGCCCAGGTAAAAAATCAGTAATACCAGAAACAGCCCGCCTGCCAGGCCGGCTGCATAGAGCGTGCCCAGATGAACACCAAAAAGTTTATAAAGCAGCGCGTTAAAGAAAGGAGCGACGGGACCGTACAGGTAATAGACCTCTGAATAAATCTGTTCTCCTTGCAGCAGACGCAGCGGCGTGTTCATCTCCCTGCCGCCGTCGATGATAGGATTTGCCCATCTCTGCCACGAGCCAGCGCTCATGATGCCAAATAGGACAATGAGGACCATGACAGCGTGCCGCGATTTCATGGTTCCCTATGATAAATGGGGTCCCGCGATTTAGAAAACTAATACTGAAAAAAAACGGCTCCACGTTTCCAGTTTGCCGTTGGATAAACGGAGACGCTCCGCCCTTTGGCCCATGCACGAGTACTTGCAACGATCATGGTGGTGATCCCGACAATGACATTATTCCCAAACTGCAATTTGTCGTAGTGCTTCATACACGGCGATTGCCACGGCGGTTGCAAGATTCAGGCTCCGGACGTTGGGGGAAAGCATAGGTATTTGAAGTGCATCGTCGCGGTTTTCAAGCAAGAACTCCTCCGGAAATCCTGTGGACTCCGGACCGAATACCAGGCAATCACCAGCCCGATATCGGATTTTGGTATAGAGGTTTTGGGCGCGAGCGCTGAAATAGAAGACCCTGGATCCCGGCAGCCTGGATTTCAGCTCCTCGAGATTCTTTTCCTGGCGAATATCAACGAAAGGCCAGTAATCCAGACCTGCCCTGCGCACGGAGCGCTCATCGATCCTGAATCCCAGTTTTCCAACGAGGTGCAGAGGAAGTCCATTCGCTGCGCACAGGCGGGCGACATTTCCTGCATTCGGGTGGATTTCCGGTTTGAACAAGGCCACATGGATCAGTTCAGACAAGTTTCCCTCATCGGTGTTCAATAGCGATAATCAGGGTCCCACTTCAGCACTGTTTCCATTGAAACGTCCGCCGGCATGGCGCGGATTGAAATATCCTATATCAGAATTGTTCTGGAAAGAAATCCGGGATTCCGCAGATATAAATCCGTGGAATCCATGGCGTTTTTCCATTACTCTTGGGTTTTGACAGGTTGGGTAAATCATGCAGGCCTCGGTCGAGATCAGAAAAAAGCTGGCATTGCTGGTCGGGAATCTGCTCTCCCGCTGCATCCGCGAGGCGCGGTTCATTCCGCATGTGCTGACCCGGGAAGAGGTCATCAGCATTCTCCTAAAGAATCCGGCGCTGTACGAAAAACTTGTTTCGGATGAGCACGCCGAAAGTTCCCAGACTTCAAAAGAGGATCTGACCATCAAGATCGATGTTGCCAAGGAGCTTGAGAAACTGGACAGCCTGGATGCATTGGAAGCATCTTTCTGGGATGGGCCGGAGGTCGACCTCTCACCGATTCTGGATTCAACAAATCAGCTTACGCGAACCTTTGCCGTTTATTTGGGGAATGCAGCCACGCTGTTTGACAGAGCGTTTGAAAATTTCATGAATAGATTCCGCCAGTCAGTACAGCGTGCGGGGATGACTTTGAAGACAGTGGATTTCGCATCGGATGACGTAGCGGTTCTCGAGGCAAACGCCGTTTCCCATCTTTGCAGCAGTGAATTCCTGCAGGCGTTCACTTTCGACCGGCTGCTGAGCTCGCAGGTAATGATGAAGCAGGTCATAAACCTGCCGGTTGAGAAATATTCAATGCGGGAGAACCTCATCCAACATGCCCTCCATGATCCAAACCTGGAACCGGCGCTGATCAAGTTTGTCCTGCGGATCTCCTATGTCAGCCAGGGCGCGTGGGACGACCTGGTCTCGATTCTGGCAAGACAAATCCACGAACAACCAGGGCTTTGCAGTCCCGGCCGGTTACTGGACTTGATAGAGCAGGATGTCGTCTTCTCGTGCAACCTTCTCTGCAGATCTTATGGGGAAATCAGGGAGTGGTCGGCCGACCAAAGGAGAGAGGCCATTGCGAGCAGTCTCAGAAACTATCAGGATCGGCCGTCGATCAAGGTTGCTTCACAAGGTCCGTAAGGTTCAGATCCGAAACCTCCAGCACTGATTTGACACCCATTCTGGCGCAAGCCCCATCGTAGATCTGTTTCACGGCTTTTTTGGCCTGTTGAAGTTCGAGCAGCTTGTCTTTTACCTTTGCCAATTCCGCGCTTATTTCCTTGTCGAGCTGTTCCAGTTCCTCCTTAGCCATTTGCCGGGTCATTTCAAACTTATGCTTCTGCTGTTCGGTCAGCATCGTTCCTCCAGACTATTTCTTCAGGTTAAAATCCATCGTGACCTTGCTGGCACTGCTCACATTGACACCACCGATGGATGCAGGTTTGTAACGCCACTTCATGGCTGCGGCCACCGCGGCATTATAAAAAATATTCGGGCCGCTCACCGGAGTGGCCTTAGTGACTTTCCCTTGTTCATCTATTTGCAGTTCCAGGACCACAGACCCGGAAGCGCGGGTTCGCAGGGCTATTTCAGGATATACCGGAGTCGCCTGCGAAATCGGGATTGCGGCAACCGGATTTCTCATTTCGGCAGGAGGCTGAACCGCACTCATGGGCGGCGCCGGCGACGGCGCAACCGGCTTTTTTTCCGGCGTGACTGGAGAACTGTCTGACACAGGGGTTGAAGCAGGTTTCTCGAGAGCGGCTGAAACCGGAGTCGGAGCGGGCTCCTGGGGTTGCGGAGGAGTCGCCGCCGGTTTTTCCTCCTTAACCGGCGCCGGTGCGTTTGCAGGCTTCACGGGTGCAGCCTCGGGTTTTTCCTTTGGAGGCGTCGGTTTTACGGATTGCTGAACGGAGGACTGCGAAGGTTTGTCCGGCTGTTTTGAAGCAGGTTCGGCCGGAACAGGATTAGGCTTGGTCGTAACTGCCGGCATTTCCGGTCCATTTACTGGCGGCTGGATGATGGGCGCCGAAACCGCTTTGGGTTGGGGCTTGATGGCCTGAGCCGCAGCCGGCGGAGATTTCGGGACCGCTGGAGTTTTGTTCGATGAAGCGAAGAAGAAGTAACCGGCAGCTCCGAGAATTACGGCAATGCCTGCAACCGCGGCTGCCATTACTAATGGTTTCTTTGTTTGCGCCGGCGATTTTGATGCAAACAGTTCCCAGGGCCTCGGGGCAGTCAGACTCTTTGAGGATGACTTATGCCCGGCTACAACCGCATTATCCGGACCAGCCGGCTTGGCTGGAGTCATGGCTTGCAAGGTTCCCTGCTGATCAATGCCTGGATCTGGCGCATTGCTTCCGGGATCCGAAGCCTTGGTCAAGTTGGGGGTTAAGTCCGAGAACAGCTCATCCTCTTTGTCATACACGAGTTCGTTCAGAGTCTGAGGCCGTTCCGTTTCCGTGATTACCTTTTTCAGCAGGTCTGAGACAAGGGCATCCAATTCCTCCGACTGCGGATCCTTTTTTTCTGTCGGTTGGACGGTTGCCATTTCTTTTTCCAGAAAGTCCAGTATTGTGGTTTCGTAATCTTCCTGGTTATCAGGTTCCCGAGGCCGTCTTTTGTCGCTGCTCATTTTCCTGATACCCCCCTTATTGCGGGGCAAGAAATCCCGGAACCACCTTATGGGCGATTGTTTCGGTTCAACTGCATGGGATTCCGCTCCTTGCCTTTATTCATCGTCTGAAAACCGGCAAGACTTCACACCTGAGATGCGGGATTTCGACCTGAGGATATCAAATCGGAGCCAGGATCAATTTTGCATGAGCGGCTGAGCTTGTCTTAAAGTGGGGACGCCACCCTTTTCACCAGAACTACAGGCGGTTGCAGACAAGACTTAACTGGCGAAAAGGGTGGCGTCCCCGTTTTTTGAGGATTCATCCACAATCCGCGATACAATAAAGACATAATGGCCGAAGCGATTGGCGGCTCGATTTCGAAATATCTCGACTATCTTCGCCTGCAGAGAAATGCCTCTCCGCATACGCTTCGCAACTATGAGTCCGACCTTCAGCAGTTTCTGGCTTACCTGACACACACGCCTGAAGGGCAGCCTCGCCCTGAACCGGAGCTGGAACAGATCGACAACCTCACCATTCGTGAATTCCTGGGCGCACTCTATCAAAAGGGAAACAAAAAAGCTTCTGTTGCAAGAAAGCTGGCGACACTGCGGTCCTTCATGAAGTTCCTCTCGGCTCAAGGCTCAATTCAGGCGAATCCGGCCAAGAACGTTTCCTCGCCGAAACTGGAAAGCAGGCTTCCGGATTACCTGACTGTGGATTCCGTTACGGATCTCATCGAAGCCCCCGATACCGCATCGGACCTTGGCAAGCGTGATCGCGCCATACTCGAACTGCTTTATGGTTCCGGTCTTCGGGCGAGCGAAGTAGTGGGGCTGAACCTTGGTGATATAAGTCTCGGTGAAGGGCTGTTGAGAGTTGTCGGCAAGGGGCGGAAAGAGCGCATTGTCCCTTTCGGCACACGAGCGGCAGACGCTTTGGATGACTATCTCAAAGTGAGAAACCGATGCATGAAAACCCCTCTTCCGACAAAATCGGCAGGGAGCAAGCCCTCTGGGGAAGCGTTTTTTCTGAGTTACCGGGGCAGGCGGTTGACCAGCCGGAGCATCGGGCATATTGTCGATCATCATGTCGGCCGGCTTGCGCAGAAGCTGAAGGTTCATCCTCATACTCTCCGGCACACCTTTGCGACCCACATGCTCAGCGCGGGCGCGGACCTGCGGGCCATTCAGGAATTGCTGGGCCATGAGAGCTTATCGACCACGCAGAAATATACGCATGTATCCGTGGAACAACTCGTTCGCGTCTATCAATCCTGTCATCCCCGCGCCGGGAAAAAGTCGCGAGACATGGAATGAGTGACATAAAAGTTGATTGCTATGCCGGATTCAAAGGTGAGCAGTACCCGCAGCGTTTCACTTTGCGCGAACGGGTCCTGGAAGTCCAAGAAGTCGAAGACCAGTGGTACAGCCCCTCTTCTCAATACTTCCGCGTGCGCGCCAGTGACGGAAATTTCTACATCCTGCGCCACGACCAGGAGCAGGAGCGCTGGAGTCTGGATGCCTTCCGAAGAAAACGGTGACAGCCACCGGTGTCCCATGGGGATACCGGTGGCTGTCACCGTTTTATATGCCGTGTTACAATCAAATAGCTGCGCGCATTTAAGCATTAATCGAGGGTTCCCGTGAGCTCCAAGCGACTGTTTTTGATTGACGGAATGTCCCACATCTATCGGGCCTATTTTGCCATCCGCAATCTGAGCAACACCAAAGGATTGCCTACCAACGCCATTTACGGCTTCACATCGATGCTGCGCAAGATGATTCAGGAACAGAAGCCCGATTATGTCGGCGTTGCTATTGACCTCGAGGGGCCGACCGTCCGGCATGAGAAGTATCAGGCTTACAAGGCCACCCGCAAGCCTATGCCCCAGGACCTCGTGCAACAGATCCCTTATATCAGAAGGGTTTGCGAAGCGTTTTGCGTGCCAGTCCTCGGATATCCCGGTTTCGAAGCGGACGACGTGATCGGGACTCTTTCGCTGAAGGCAACCGAGCAGGGACTTCAGTCGATTATCGTAACCAGCGACAAGGATATGCTGCAGCTGGTTTCGGACGATGTCCTTGTGCTCGATACCATGAAGGACAATGCGATCCTTGATGCGAAAAAGGTTGAGGAAAAGCTGGGCGTCAGGCCCGATCAGGTGCCGGACCTGCTGGGGTTGTGGGGGGACGCCTCGGACAATGTTCCCGGGGCGCCTGGAATCGGAGAAAAAGGCGCCAGGGAATTGATTCAAACCTACGGAACTCTCGAGAACATTTTGAAAAACTGGGATAAGGTCAAAAGAAAGGCTTACCAGGAGAGTCTCCGGGATAATGCGGAGCAGATCCGCATGAGCCGGGAACTGGTCACCATCCGGCGCGACCTGCCGATCGAACTCGACCTCCCTGCCTGGGTTCTCTGTGAACCGGATCGCAAGGCTGC
>JBEKKY010000026.1:0-16765 GCA_050010475.1 Acidobacteriota bacterium
GAATCGAGCGCCGAAGGTGCGGCACAAAATCCAACTTCGGCGAAATTGGATTTGCAAGGGTTAATTTATTGAATATGAAGAACAAGGACCTATTTCAAATATTCCCAATTTCGGAATCGAGGTTGAGAGAAGCTAGGGGTGCACAATGTGCGGGATTGTCGGGTATGTAGGGGCAAAACCTGTTGTCTCTGTAATCATTAACGGTCTGAAGAAACTCGAGTACCGAGGCTACGATTCCGCTGGTCTGGCGGTCGTGCGGAACCGACAGGTACAGATTCGAAGAGCGTCCGGAAAGCTGACGAATTTAATCCGCTCTCTGGATTCCGAACCGCTGACCGGGGAATATGGAATCGGTCACACCAGGTGGGCAACGCATGGACGGCCGACCGAAGAGAATGCGCATCCGCATTGTGACTGCACCGGCAAGGTGGTGGTGGTGCATAACGGGATTGTCGAAAACTATCTCGACCTGAAAACTCGGCTTCAAAAAAGCGGTCACCGGTTCGTCACCGAGACCGACACCGAGGTCATTGCTCATCTTGTGGAATCCGAGCTGCCGGGCAAATCCTTTCCCGACGCGGCAGGGGCCGCACTGGAACAATTGCGCGGCAGCTTTGCCGTCTGCTTGCTTTCCGGCGACCACCCCAACACCATTATTGCCGCGCGAAACGGCCCGCCGCTCATTTTGGGTATTTCAGATGGTGAACTGTTTGTGGCTTCCGATGTTCCTGCGCTCCTGGAACATACCCGCACGATGTATTTCATGCAGGACGGCGAAATGGCAGTCCTCTCCCCCGAGGGGATTTCGTTGCGGGATTTCCGAGGCAAAGAAATCAGCTTCACACCGCAGGAAGTCCAATGGAGCCCGGAAATGGCGGAAAAAGGGGGCTTCCGCCACTTTATGCTCAAAGAAATATATGAACAGCCCCGCAGCCTCCAGGAAGCCATCGCCGGCCGCATTTCCCTGGACTCCGGGGATGTGATCCTAGAGGAAGCGAAAATTCCGGAGGAGGCGCTCGCGAAAATTGAACGGATCCATATTGTTGCCTGTGGGACCTCCTGGCATGCAGCCCTGGTCGGCAAATTCTTGATTGAAGACCTCGCGCGCATTCCTGTCGAAATCGACTACGGGTCCGAATTCCGCTATCGCGATCCGCTGGTGGATCGAAATTCTCTCGTCATTGCGATCAGCCAATCGGGCGAAACGGCTGACACCCTGGCGGCTGTGCGGGAAGCCAAGGCAAAGAACGCCAGAATTCTCTCAATCTGCAACGTTGTTGGAAGCATGCTCTCCAGAGAAAGCGAAGGGAATCTCTATATCCGCAGCGGACCCGAGATCGGCGTCGCTTCGACAAAGGCGTTTACCTGCCAGCTTGCCGTACTCGAAATGCTGGCGCTCTATTTAGCCAGAATTCGGAAAAAACTGCAGCCGGCCCAATCGGCATCCATCTTTTCCGGGCTGAAACGGCTGCCGCATTGCGTTGAACAGATTCTTGCTCAGAGCGCTTCTTATGAAGAGATTGCAAAGGCCATATACCAGCATAATAACTCCCTGTATCTCGGACGCGGCATCCATTACCCAATCGCGCTTGAAGGGGCCCTCAAGCTGAAAGAGATCTCCTATATTCACGCCGAAGGGTATCCGGCCGGGGAGATGAAACATGGACCGAATGCTTTGATCGACCGGAATCTTCCCGTCGTCACCCTGGCCGCAAGAGATCCGCAAAATCCCCGATCCGTGCTGCGCTATGAGAAGATGCTGAGCAACATCGAAGAGGTGAGGGCGCGGGACGGAATTATTATCGCGCTCGCCAGCGAAGGCGATAACCAAATACCTCGGATGGCGGAACATGTAATCCGGATCCCGGAAATATCCGACTATCTGCTCCCAATACTAATGATCGTGCCTCTCCAACTGTTGGCGTATCACATTGCAGTGCTGCGCGGCTGCGATGTCGATCAGCCCCGGAATTTGGCCAAGAGCGTCACCGTCGAATGATAGGCGCTGAAAAGATTTAACCACGAAATGCGCGAAGCACACGAAAACTTTCAAGAGCAATTTTCGTGTGTTTCGCGGTTACTGCTTTTATTCACTTTCTCCTTAAATGGAAACACTCCCGGCCAAGTTGTGTTCGCAAAAGGCAACGTTCACGGAAACAGGTTCCGGTCAGTGAGAGGCAAGTCTCACACCGGTCCAATTCGCCGGGACTCCGCTGCAGATACATTCTTCGGACCAGGCTTATCCACCGCTTTGCTGGCAGCGGCCTTGCTGACCTTCCAGAATGCAGCTGCATCGCCGACCGGCAAAGATTCACTGAGGCTCACCAGTTTGGGCAGCTTTAGTTGTGAAACGGTCAGATGCCCATAGGACGCATCCCTCAAAAGGTCCTCTTCAAATGCCTTATGCATCGCAGATGCAAACACGTACGCAGCGCCCAGGAACTCATGGACCAGATCTCCGGCATTTTTCTCGCCCAATTCAACAGTTGTTGAGTCTCTCTCCTGCATAAATTTTGCTCTTTGGGTGGGGCACTTAACCCACATACGTGGTTCATTTAACCAAATTTAATATATTGGGCTTTGGTTCTTTTCACGAGCGCAAAAATCTTTAAAAAAGTTATGCTTTTAAGTTACTGCATAAGTGAAACTTATGTTTTTACTTGCCAATGCACCCGTCTCTGGAAGATCATGTGCATGTAAAATCAATTCAGATATAAATGTTATGCTGCCTTCAATCGGTAAAAGGTGAAAGGCTCGCGCGCAAAAGAAAGCCTGATTGAAGCCGAAGACAGGAAACTAGAGGATGTTTGCCCCGCTGGGCTTTATGTACTCAATTCTGATTTAAGGTGAATGTGAGAAGCCCCGACAGCCGGAAAGGTTCCGGCTGGGCGGGTTGGGAACCGGAGGCCCTTCATGACTGGCGTACAAGAGACCGTGATTTATGAAAAAGCCATGGACCTGAATTTCCTAGACGAGGTCTATCACATCCCGGGCGGAGAGAAGATCAAAGATTGCATCCAATGCGGAACCTGCAGCGGTTCCTGCCCGGTGTCCTGGGCTATGGAACAAACTCCGCGGCAGATATTTGCCATGGTTCGGGCGGGAATGCGGGATAAGGTTTTGGATAGCACCACCATCTGGACTTGCGCTTCCTGCTATCAGTGCATGAACCGATGCCCGCAGGAGATCAAGATTACAGACATCATGTATATGCTGAAAAGGATGGCAATGCGGGAAAACCGGAAGCGAAGCAAGAATGCGGCGGCATTGTCGAAAGCGTTTTTTGACATTGTGAATAAAAAGGGCCGCAATCATGAAACTTCACTGATGTTTAAGGTCGTGATGAGTACTGATCCTCTGGGTGGAGTATCCCTGGCTCCTGTAGGGTGGGGACTGATCAGTCACAACCGCCTTCCCATATTCGGGAAAAAGGTGCGTGATATCGATGGACTCCAAAAAATTGTGGCCAAAGCCCAAGAACTGGGAGGTGAATAATGCGTTACGCCTATTACCCGGGATGCTCTCTGGAGGCAACGGGACGACCCTATCAGGATTCGGTAACCGAGGTCGCCAAGGCGTTGGATATAGAGTTAGTGGAACTGGAAGACTGGAACTGCTGCGGGGCTACGGCCTACATGAGTATAAACGAGGTCCTGTCTTTCAGTCTGAGTGCCCGCAACTTGTGCCAAGCAAAAAAAATAGGCGATACTTTGGTCACGGCTTGCAGCGCCTGCTACACCAATCTTCGAAAAACGGAAACTTACCTGGCTGATTTTCCCGAGATTAAAAGCAAAGTGGACGCGTCTCTCGCAGAAGCGGGGATTCGCTATGAAGGGGGGATTACAACAAAGCACTTCCTTCAGACCATTGTGGAAGATGTCGGACTCGAAAAAGTCAAATCGCATGTCAGGAAGCCGCTTACAGGATTGCGCGTAGCACCTTATTACGGCTGCCAGATCGCAAGACCCTACGGGATCGAAGATGACACAGACAACCCGACCATGATGGACAAATTGCTGACAACCCTTGGGGCAACGCCGACGGAGTACCCCATGAAGACGGTATGCTGCGGCGGCTCTCTGATGGGAATACAAAAGGACGTCGCGCTCCGTCTTTGCCGCAATATACTGCTCTGCGCCCAGCAGGGCGGCGCGCAATGCATTGCAGTCACTTGCCCCCTATGTCAAATGAACCTGGATGCATTTCAATCGTCCATTAACAAGGCCTACGGCACAAACTTCAACCTTCCAATCGTGTATTTCACTCAATTGATGGGAATGGCGTTTGGATCGAATTCGAAGAGCCTGGGATTGAATCAATGCATCGTCCCGGCGACTGCTGTCATGGCCACATATGCATCATAAGGAGACCGCATGAGTACGAAGATCGGCGTCTACGTGTGCCACTGCGGCACGAACATCTCCGGAAAAGTGAATGTTGAAGAGGTCACGGAGTTTGCCAAGACCCTGCCCGACGTTGTGGTCGCCAGGAACAACAAATTCATGTGTTCGGATCCCGGTCAGATCATGATCGAGGATGATATTAAGAATATGGGGTTAGAGAGAATCGTCGTTGCTTCCTGCTCTCCTCTGATGCACGAGCCTACATTCCGGGGAGCCTGCGAGCGAGCCAATGTCAATCGGTATATGTTCGAGATGGCAAACATCCGGGAGCACTGCTCGTGGGTGACGGTGGATCCCAATGCAGCGACGGACAAAGCCAAAGCCTTGGTCTCAGGGGCAGTCGCTAAAGCAAGAAACCTGGCGCCGCTGCCTCATAAGACCGTCCCGGTGAACCCGGCCGCACTCGTGGTCGGCGCTGGAATTGCAGGGATCCAGACCGCACTCGATATCGCCGATGCGGGGCGTACGGTATATCTGGTAGAGAAGCAGCCATCCATCGGCGGGCATATGGCTACCTTCGACAAGACTTTTCCTACTTTGGACTGCGCGGCCTGCATCCTGACTCCCAAAATGGTTCAGGTCGGGAAACATCCGCATATCAAGCTGATGCCTTCGAGCGAAGTGGACGAGGTAAAAGGATTTGTCGGAAATTTCAAAGTGAAAATCCGGCACAAGGCGACCTACGTCGACCGCAGCAAGTGTTCCGGATGCGGAATGTGCTGGGAATCCTGCCCGGCCCGGAAGATTCCCGGAACCAGGGTAATCCGGAAAGGGAAACTGGTTATCGGGCAAAACAAAGGCGGAAACGGATTTCTAAAAAATAGTGCCCGGTAATTGGCGGCCCCTATGGCGAGTGCAATGAGTTTGAAATCAATAACGCTTGCAGAGGTTCGCAATATCCTGGGCGCAGAAGTGCTGAACGGCGACGACCTCTCGATCAAGGTGGCTGCTGTTGGCGCCGCCGACCTGCTCAGTGATGTCCTGGCGACCAGCAAGTCGGGAACACTTCTTCTGACCGGTCTGGTCAGCACGCAGGTGATAAGAACTGCGATTGTTGCGGATCTCTGCGGAGTGGTTTTTGTGCGAGGGAAAAAACCGGGAGATGAAATTCTTGCATTGGCGAAAGAATCAAGGATTCCAGTCCTCGCAACGCCACTCAAAATGTTTGAGGCCGCCGGCCGTCTATATATGGCGATTAATGAGAGCAGATAATGCCCGAGGCATTCGAGAGTGTCTATCAGGTCTTGGGAAAGGATTTCTCCAATGCCGGTAGGGTATCTACCTCCATCAAAGACACGCTCAAGCGCATGGGCATCAGCCCGGCTGTGGTGCGCCGCGTGGCCATCGTATCGTATGAGGCGGAAATGAACCTAGTCATGTATGCCACACGCGGAAAGATGTCGCTCAGCGTCAGCCGGGATGCGGTTACGCTGCACGTGGATGATGAGGGACCCGGGATCCCGGATGTCTCCCTTGCCATGCAGGAAGGCTATTCCACCGCCACCGCCGAAATGCGGGAAATGGGATTCGGCGCCGGGATGGGGTTGCCGAACATTCGGAAAAACGCTGATGAATTCGACATCAGCTCGGGAGTGGGTCGAGGCACAAAGCTTATTATTCGAGTTACACAAATAGTATAGGTTCCCCATGGCAGCCCAGTACCATCATTCACTGCGTTTCGATGTCGACCGATGTGATGGCTGCATGTCGTGCATGCGGGCCTGCCCAACCGCGGCGGTTCGGGTACGCAAGGGACGCGCGGTAAAGCTTGAAGACCGCTGTATCGACTGCGGCGAATGCATTCGGGTCTGCCCGAGGTCGGCCATCGTACCGCTGACCGACCAGATGGCAGACCTGTCCAAGTTTAAATGCAAAGTAGCGATCCCCTCAGCCGCCCTTTATGCCCAGTTCGATTCTGAAGTTTTTCCCGGCGTTATCTTTTCCGCTCTAAAACAGTGCGGTTTTGATTATGTCGAGAGCGCATCTCCCGCCTGCGACGCCGTCACCATCGCCACGGAAATCTTTTTGAACGAGTATCGCGGAGAATATCCGCTGATCTCCTCTTTTTGCCCGACCGTTGTGCGGCTGCTGCAGGTCAAGTATCCGGATATGGTGGATCAACTGCTCCCGGTGCTGGCACCCAGGGAGATTTCCGCGCGGGATGCGAAGCGCCGGATATCCAAGGAAACAGGATTGCCTTCAGAACAAATAGGCGCGGTCTATATCACTCCCTGCCCTTCCAAAATAGTCGCAATCCTGGAGCATCCCGGGATGCAGCGATCGCATCTCGATGCAGCAGTATCGATCTCTGATCTATTTCAGATTCTGGCTTCGGCGGTATCGAAGGTTCAAGAGAGCGAATATAAAATGGACGCGGTGGAATCGGCGGCTGGCTTGGGTTGGGCGTTTCTGGGGAATTTCCCCAGGTCACTGCCTGCAGAAAATACGCTGTCGGTGGCCGGACTGCCGAACGTGATTCGAATACTGGATGACGTCGAGAAGGGGCGATTGCGCAAGTACCGTTACATTGAATGCCATGCCTGCCCTGAGGGATGTGTCGGAGGCTGCCTTACGGTAGAAAATCCATACCTAGCGCGGGGAAAGGCAATCAGGCTTCAGCAAAGTCTGCCGGCGCAATGTGTGGTGGACCGGAGTGAAGTGGAGGCCTCTTATCGAAAAAAGGAATTCCTCATGGATGAATCCCTGGCCGGTCGCCCCCTGTGTCCCCTCGACGAGGACATTTCTAAGGCCATCATCAAGATGAAGGAGCGAGATCAAATTCTTCGGAACCTGCCAAACATCGATTGCGGCGCCTGTGGAGCACCGTCTTGCCGGGCGTTTGCCGAGGATGTTGTGCTCGGAGAAGCAGACGAGGCGCTGTGTATTTTCCGTTGGCAGCGGGTCCTTGTGGAGCGCATCGAAGAACTCGCAAATCTTGTCAGAACACAGAAACAAACGATCGGAGGATAACCGTGACCGTCGCCGAGGCAGCTGAGAAAATTGAGGGGACGATAGTGGCCGGGGCCGCCGCTTCAAACCAGGAAATCCAAGGTGGTTACGCATCGGACCTGCTCTCCGATGTTATGGCAAACAGCCGCGAGGGGGATTTGTGGGTGACGTTGCAGAAGCACGTGAACATCGTGGCTGTGGCCCAGCTCAACGCACTTGCAGGCATCGTGCTTGTGAACGACCGCAAACCTGATTCCGACACTGCAGCCAGAGCGGAAGAATTGAACATACCCATTGTTTCCACGCCCCTCCAGGCTTTCGATATCGCAGGAAAGCTGTACACCTTAGGTATTCGTGGAAGGAGGCAGGTCTGAAGGTGTTCATGGTCGATACGCACGTTCATACATGCCTTTCGCCTTGTGCTGAGCTGGATATGCATCCCGCTGCGTTGGTCGACGCGGCAGTTCGAGCAGGGTTGGATGCCATAGCTGTGTGTGATCACAACTCAGCCGAGAACGCGGCGGCGGTCGAACGAGCGGGGCGTGCCTCCGGATTGGCGGTGATTCCCGGCATGGAGATTACAAGCGCGGAGGAAGTTCATATTCTCGCTTTGCTGCCTAATATCGAAGCGGCCCTTGAATTACAGTCCAGGGTTTACAGGGCGCTCCCTGGACGGAATGATGAAAACGTCTTCGGAATGCAGGTGGTTGCCAACGAGCATGCGGAAGTTCTGGGCTTCAATGAATACCTGCTGGCGGGGGCAACCACACTCGAAGTGGATAAGGTTGTTTCTTCCATTCACGCGGTCGGCGGACTCGCCGTGGCCTCCCATGTGGACCGAGAGGGATTCGGCATCATCGGCCAGCTCGGCTTTATTCCTGTAGCATTGCCTTTAGATGCACTTGAGGTTTCGCAGCGGACCTCATTGCCCATAGCCCGGGCATCCTTTGCTCCGAAAGGAGAGTATTCAATTCTCTGCGCCTCCGATGCTCACGAGCTTAAGGACGTCGGCAGAGCAGCCACTTTTATGCTCTTGGAAGAACCCACATGGGTTGAGCTGCGTCAAGCACTGGCTGGGCAGGGCGGCAGGGCGATCCTCGGCGGAGGGAGGCCCATGGAAGATCTGGCATTGCACATCTTGGATATTGCACAGAACAGCATCGAAGCCGGCGCGACTGCGGTGGATATCGACCTGTTGGAAGATCCGGGAGCGGACACACTGGTCATCCAAGTGGGTGACAATGGACCGGGAATGGATCCTTCAACACTGTCGAGGGCTAGCGATCCCTTTTTTACCACCCGGACAACGCGCAGAGTGGGGATGGGACTTTCGCTCCTAGCTGAAGCAGCGCGGGCTGCCGGCGGAAATTTGGCAGTCGATTCAATGCCAGGCAGCGGCACCCGGGTCAGAGCCACCTTTCAGTATCGGAACGTAGACAGGGCACCAGTGGGTGACATCGAAACAACACTCATGGTCCTTATGGCAGGTCATCCGGAGATTAACTTCCGTTTCCGGCACAGCGTAAGTGACCGGAGCTTCGAGCTCGATTCGCGGGATCTTTGCGTTGCCCTTGATGGGATGAATCTGGGAGCGCCAGAGGGGCTGGCAACTCTGCGGGCAGCAATCCGGCAGGGCGAGGAAAAGCTCGCCACAGCGACTTAGCAGAGAGAGTTTAGGAGGATATCACATGGTTAGCTTAGAGAAGGTTGATCAGATTTTGGAAAGGCACGGTTATCAGAGGGGACATCTGATTGGGGCGCTACTGGACTGCCAGGAGGAATTCCGTTATCTCCCCCGCGAGTTGATCGAACATGTTGCGACCCGAGTGGAGGTCCCCGTGTCGACCGTGCTTGGGATTGCCACTTTTTACAGAGGATTCAGTCTCAAACCGGTGGGCAAATACCCCGTTTCTGTTTGTACAGGCACGGCCTGCCAGGTGCTCGGCGCTCCGAAGCTCGTCGAGGCGTTTGAGAGAGAACTCAAGATCAAAAAGGGGGATACCGCGACCGATGGGATATTCAGTCTCCACACAATCAACTGCCCGGGATGCTGCGGGCTGGCACCCGTGGTAACGGTGGGCCCGGAGGTGCACGGAAAGGTCACGCAGTCGGGAATTCCCCGGTTGGTAAAGAAGTACAGAGCGCTGAGCGGCAAGGAGGCATGAGATGCCCAGAATGACAATAGAAGACCTGAAGAAGATTCGGGAGCAAGCTGTGCGAACCATGACGGTCAGGGCCGGCGAGGCGAGGGCTCGGGTTATCATGCATATGGGCACCTGCGGCATTGCCGCCGGCGCACGGGAAGTCATGGGAGCCCTGCTGAAAGAGGTCGAGGACTTGAAGCTGACCGACGTGATCGTGACCACTTCCAGTTGCGCGGGCTTGTGCAGCAGGGAGCCAATGGCCACCGTCCAGCTTGCGGGTCAAACTCCCGTCAAATACGTAGACCTAACACCTGAGAAGATAGTGCAAGTGCTCAAGCAGCACGTGCTCGGAGGAAAGATTGCAACTGAGTTCGCGCTGGCGAGCGGCAGCGAGACCACTGGATAACTTGGAGGATTGAGAAAATGGCTTACCGCACTCACTGTCTTGTTTGCGCGGGGACCGGATGTGTTTCCAGCAAATCCTATGAGCTTGGCATAGCATTGGAAAATGAACTGGTCAAGCGCGGCCTTGCCCAAGAGGTCCAGATCGTCCGGACCGGGTGCCAGGGATTTTGCGCCGAGGGCCCGGTCACGATTGTGCAGCCGGATGGAATCCTGTACTGCCACGTTACGGTGCAGGACGTACCCTTTTTGGTCGAGGAGCATTTCCTCAAAGGACGGCCTGTAAAGAAGCTCCTCTACAAGACCCCGGCCGAGAAGGCGCTGGTTCCGGCACTAAAAGATGTGCCCTTTTTCTCCAAACAGAAGCTCGTGGTCCTGCGGAACCGGGGGCTTATCGATCCGGAAAAGATTGACGACTATATCGCGGCCGACGGCTATATGGCTCTCCCAAAGGCCTTAACGGAAATGACCCCTGAGCAAATCATTTCCGAGATTAAAAGGTCGGGTCTTCGGGGTCGAGGAGGGGGAGGCTTCCCCGCTGGTGTCAAGTGGGAGACATGCCGCCACGCCGGCCAACACCGTGGTATTGAACCCGTGGTGATCTGCAATGCCGACGAGGGTGACCCCGGTGCATTCATGGATCGGAGTATCATCGAGTGCGACCCGTTCGCTGTGGTTGAGGGTATGACGATTGCAGCGCGCGCTATTGGCACTACTCAGGGCTTTGTCTATGTCCGCCAGGAATATCCATTGGCACGCCATCGGCTGCTAAAGGCCCTCGAGCAGGCGCGCGAGTACGGATTGCTGGGCAAGAACATTCTCGACACCGGGATGGACTTCGATATTGAGATTGTGCAGGGCGCCGGAGCGTTCGTATGCGGCGAGTCCACGGCCCTGATGGCCTCGCTTGAAGGCAAAGTTGGCGAACCCCGGGCCAAATACATCCACACTGTCGAGTACGGTTACATGGACCGGCCGAGCAACCTTAACAACGTCGAGACCTTCGCCAACGTGCCGCTCATCATCAGCCGTGGAGCAATGTGGTTTTCTTCCATGGGGACCGGAGACGTTAGTGAGAATCCCTGGAATGGCTCAAGCGGGACCAAGGTCTTCTCCCTATCGGGCACGGTAAACAACACCGGCCTGATAGAGGTCCCTATGGGGATTACGCTGCGCGAGATCATCTTTGATATTGGCGGCGGCATTCCTAAGAACCGAAAGTTTAAGGCAGTTCAGACAGGCGGCCCTTCAGGCGGGTTCCTGCCAGAGAGTTGCCTGAACCTTCCCGTGGATTTCGATAGCCTTGCCGAAGCCGGGACAATGATGGGATCTGGGGGCATGGTCGTGGCCGATGACCATGCGTGCATGGTGGACGCAGCACGCTATTTCATCGAGTTCCTGACTGAGGAATCTTGTGGAAAGTGCGTTCCATGCCGCGAAGGTCTCCGGTCGTGCGCCGAGGTGCTAAGCCGCATCACTCAGGGCAAGGGCCGCCCAGAAGACGTGGCTTTGCTCGAAGAGGTCGCACAGGTTATGAAAGATTGCTGCCTATGTGCCCTAGGCACTTCCGCGCCCGATCCTGTCTTAACAACAATCCGGTATTTCAAGGACGAGTATGATGCGCACATAGAGAAGCATGTTTGCCCCGCTGGAGCTTGCAAGGATCTCATCGAATATGCCATTGACGCGGCAAAATGCGATGGATGCCACGCCTGCGTCAATGCGTGTTCCGTAGGGGCACTCACCGGCGAGGTCAAAAAATTGCACTCTCTTAATAAGGCGACGTGCATCAAATGTGGAGCTTGCATTGAGGTCTGCAAGCGTGACGCAATAACGACTCTTCCGAGGAGTTACGCAGCATGAAAACCATCAAGCTCAAAATTAATGGAATCGAAACCGAAGCGGAGGACAGAACCCCGATAGTCAGGATCGCCGAAAAGCTGGGCATCAAGATCCCGACCCTGTGCTATCACCCTCTCCTTGAAGCCTACGGCGTCTGCCGCATATGCACGGTCGAGGTAAGATCAGGCAGACGCGTCCGCATGGTGACCGCATGCAACTACCCTGCAACCAACGGAATCGAGGTCCTGACAAACTCACCACGGGTCCTACGGGACCGAAAAATGATCATCGAATGGATGATGGCTAGGTGTGGTCACGTCAAGGTCCTTGAAGATTTGGCGGCGGAGTACGGCATCGTCGAGCCAAGGTTCGGCCGAGGAGATGAAGACTGCATCCTCTGCGGCCTGTGCGTCCGCGTCTGCTCCGATATCGTGGGAGCCAATGTGCTTGGCTTTTTCAGCCGCGGCACTAGCCGTGAAGTTTCCACCGCGTACGGCGAGACGTCAGAAAAATGCATTGCCTGCGGCGCGTGCGCCTACGTCTGCCCGACAGGAGCGATTCAGATCCAGGACGACGCGGCGCTGGTTCGCGAAGCTCTTCCGCTGGGTCCCCTCACACCAATTTACATTCCCTTCATGCAGGCCGTGCCACACCAGCCGGTCATCGATCGTGAATCCTGTATCCACTTCAAGACAGGCGAGTGCAAGGTCTGTGAGAAGGTCTGCGAAGTGAAGGCAATTAATCACGCCCAGGAAGACACGATTGAGGAGATCGAGGTGGGCGCCGTTGTCCTCTCGACGGGTTTCAAGCAGTTTGATCCCAAAGGGATCCCGGAATACGGCTACGGCAAGTACAAAAATGTACTGACCGGCCTGGATTTCGAAAAGATGAACAGCGCCTCGGGTCCGACCGGAGGCCAGATCATGCTGGCCAGCGGACAGGCCCCCAAGAGCGTCGGCATCATTCACTGCGTCGGAAGCCGGGACTCACGCCACAACAAATATTGCTCCCGTGTCTGCTGCATGTATGCTCTGAAATTCGCGCATCTGATCAAAGAAAAAACCGGGGCGGATGTGTATAACTTTTACATTGACATGCGCTGCTTCGGGAAAGGATACGAGGAGTTCTATCACCGCTTGCTCGAGGAAGAGGTTCGCTTCATTCGCGGCCGGGCAGCAGCGATCACGGATTTCCCGTTCAACGATCAGGAGGTCGGAAAACTGATCGTACGGGTGGAAGACACTCTGATCGGCCAGGTGCGCCGGATTCCTGTGGACATGGTCATCCTGGCAAACGGTCTGGAGGCGGGGGAAGACGCCAAGGACATCGCCCATACTTTCAACATCAGCTGCGGCGAGAGCACTTTCTTCACGGAAAGACATCCCAAACTCGCTCCGGTATCGACTGCAACGGACGGAATTTACATAGCCGGGACATGCCAGGGTCCCAAGGATATTCCGGATACGGTTGCCCAGGCCGGGGCGGCAGCCTCTGCCGTCCAATCCCTGATCTCCAGGGGCGAGATCGAGGTGGAATCCGCCACCAGCATCGTGGATGCGGAAAAATGCGCCGGTTGCCGAATCTGCAATACGCTGTGCTCCCTCTCGGCAATCAGCTTTGACGAAGAGAAGAAGGTTACGGTCATTAACGATGTGCTCTGCAAGGGATGCGGGACGTGCGCGGCGGCGTGCCCCAGTTCTGCAATTATCGCCAGGCACTTCACCGATGAGCAGTTGTTCTCCGAAATAAAAGGAGTGCTGTATGACGTTCGAGCCTAAGATCGTTGGAATTCTGTGTAACTGGTGTTCCTATACCGGAGCGGATCTGGCCGGCACCTCCCGTATCAAGTATGCGCCGAATGTCCGGGTGGTACGGGTGATGTGCTCCGGCAGAGTCGATCCTACATTCATCCTGAAGGCTTTTGCCGATGGCGCGGATGGGGTGCTGGTTGCAGGCTGTCATCCGGGCGATTGTCACTATATAGAAGGAAACTACAAGACGATCCGCCGCATGGCCCTGCTGAAACGTATGCTGGCCCAATATGGCATCGAACCGGAACGGTTCCGGCTGGAGTGGGTGTCGGCCGGGGAAGGCGACCGTTGGGCTCAGGTCGTCAATAAAATTACTGAAGATGTGCGGAAGTTGGGCCCGGCGAAGATAAAGAAATTCGGGGCTTCGAGTCCTCGATTCCTGGACCGCCAGGACTCCAAGGCCCCAAGTCCCAAGAGGGCATAAACACTCGACATTGAAATCGGAGGCACGGATGGCAAAACTTAAGCTGGCATCATATTGGGCGGCGGCCTGCGGAGGATGCGATGTCGCCATCCTCGACATACATGAGAAAATACTCGACCTTGCCGCGGCCGCGGATATCGTCTTCTGGCCGATTGCGCTGGATTTCAAGTATGCGGATGTCGAGGCAATGCCGGACGGCAACATTGATGTGACCCTCTTCCACGGAGCAGTGCGCAACTCGGAAAATGAGCACCTGGCACAGCTCTTGAGGGCCAAATCAAAGGTTCTCGTGGCTTTCGGATCCTGCGCGCATATGGGCGGAATCCCCGGTCTGGCAAACCTGTTCACGCGCGAGGAGATTTTCAAGCGCGTCTACCACGAATCACAATCGACCGTGAATCCCGAAAAGGTGGAGCCGCAGCCGAAGCTTGCAGTGCCTGAAGGAGAAGTCACTATTCCGGAAATGTACGACACCGTGAAAACGTTGAACCAGGTGGTGGATGTCGATTATTACGTTCCCGGATGCCCCCCGACACCCAAGCAGATCTGGAATGTCGTCCAGGTGATCGTGAGCGGACAGCTTCCACCCAAGGGCGCCGTGGTTGGAGCCTCAGAGAAAACGCAGTGCGACGAATGTCCGCGCCCAAGGAAGGAAAAAAAGATTACTCGTTTCAAGAGGATTGCGACGGCGCAGCCCGACTTTGAATCCTGTTTCCTCGAACAGGGCTTTTTGTGTATGGGCCCCGTAACGAGGGGCGGCTGCGACACTCGATGCCAGCTTTCTGGTGTGGGTTGCCGCGGCTGTTATGGCCCTCCCCCCAACGTGTTGGACCAGGGGGCTAAGGCATTGTCCGCAATTGCTTCCGTGATCGAGGCCAAAGATGAGGCTGAGGTTCAGAAGGTTATTGACGAAATTCCTGATCCCCTTCGGAGTTTCAACCGGTTCGGGATCCCTTCATCACTCATTACAAGGAAGGTGCTATGAAACGCATTTCGATTGATCCCATAACAAGGCTTGAAGGCCATGGAAAGATAGACATCTTTCTCGCAGATGACGGGAGCGTAGCGAACTGCTACTTCCAGGTGCCTGAACTGCGCGGATTCGAGAAGTTTGTCGAGGGGATGCCGATAGAGGAGATTCCGCGGGTGGTTTCGCGGATCTGCGGCGTCTGACCATGCTCACACCACCTGGCCTCGGGTAAGGCCGCAGATGCAGTGTACAAGGTTGATCCGCCTCCGGCGGCGAAGAAGCTCCGTGAACTGTACAATTCCGCCGCGTTCGTTCACAGCCACATCGCACATTTTTACGCGCTCGCAGCGCCGGACTTCGTCCTGGGACCGGACTCCGATCCCGCAAAGCGCAACATTCTGGGTATCGTTGAAAAAGTGGGCATCCCGATAGCGGGCGAAGTTTTGAAGCACCGCGCGATCGCTCAGGACATCCAGATCATGGTGGGCGGCAGGTCGACGCACCCCGTGTGGACGCTTCCGGGAGGGGTTTCCAAGGGAATCACGGAAGAACAGCGGAAGGATATAGTTGAAAAGGCAAAATCCTGCGTCGAATTTGCCAAGTTCTCGCTGAAGCTCTTTGAAGATATCGTGCTCGCAAACAAAGCTTATCTCGACATCATCCTCTCCGATACGTTCGAAATGAACAGCTATTGGATCGGGACGGTAGACGAGAAAAACCGCGTGAACTTTTACCACGGCGATCATCGAGTCGTGGACCAAAACGGAAAGGAAGTATTCCGGTATAAAGACCATGAATATCTCGACTACATTTCCGAGCGCGTCGAAAAATACACCTACCTCAAGTTCCCATTCCTGAAGAAAATCGGCTGGAAGGGTTTCGTTGATGGCCCCGAATCCGGCGTGTATATGGCTACGCCTCTCTCCAGGCTGAATGCCGCTGATGGAATGGCAACCCCGCTGGCCCAGGCGGAGTACGAAAAAATGTACAAAACGCTGGGCGGCAAGCCGGTCAAGAAACTCCTGGCGACCCACTGGGCGCGGCTGGTGGAATTGCTGTATGCAGCGGAAAGACTGCTTGAGCTGGCCCAGGACCCCGAAATCACTTCGACGAACATCAGGACTCTCCCGACTGCGACGCCCGAAGAGGGTGTGGGGATTGTCGAAGCAATGCGCGGAATTCTCACGCACCATTATCAGACCGACAAAAACGGACTCGTAACCAAGGCCAACCTGATTGTCGGGACGACCAACAATAACGCGCCAATCTCCATGTCCATCAAGCGCGCCGCTCAGAAATTGATTCAGCCAGGCAAGGAAATTGGACAGGGCTTGCTGAATATGGTCGAGATGGCATTCCGGCTCTATGATCCATGTTTCTCATGCGCGACCCATTCTTTGCCGGGGGAAATGCCACTGATCATTGAAGTGATCAACCCGGATGGGGAGATAGTCCACCGGGAGGGCCGGTAGCAATCAGCTGAAAGCTGACAGCTAAGGAAATGGCTTGCATACACGAATCATAGGCCTGGGGAATTCCATACTTACGGATGATGGCGTAGGAATCTACGCCGCGCGTGAGATCAGACGCTGCCTGACGGAAATCGGTCGTCTAGATATTGATATCGTGGAATCCGAAGTCGCCGGCTTCGAGCTGATGGAGTTGATGGCCGGCTGGAAACACGTGATATTGGTGGATTCCATTCAATTCGAAGGACTGGAACCAGGCACCGTCGTCCGAATCGAACCGGACGATCTTCACACGTCACTCAGGCTCCGCTCGGTCCATGACATCGATTTGCCTACCGCTTTGGAACTGGG
>JBEKKY010000027.1:0-16538 GCA_050010475.1 Acidobacteriota bacterium
CTGATTTCCCCGCAAGACTCGACGGATTGTGGGCAGAGCCCGGACGATTGCTGCCCTATGCTTTTTAGTTTATGCGAATTTGTATTTATGCATAATATTTGCCGTTACCAGTCAGTGGCAAACCGGAGATGCAGGAGGTCTCGGGATGGGCAAAAATGAGGTGCTGAGAGCGGCCGGGGACTTCTTTGGGCGCTTGGAAGCAGAGGCTACGGATCCTTCTCAGGCTAACCGTCGGCATTGGACAGTTCTCCTGCTGTCGATGGGATTATCCGCCTGGGCTGCCGTCCATCTCGGGCAGGACGTCAGCTGGGATGTGCAAAATTATCATTTCTACGCCGGATACGCTTTCCTTCACAAACCATTCCTTTTTGACTTCGCGCCCGCCCAGGTGCAGAGCTTCTTCAATCCACTCCTCCATTTGGTTTCCTATCTCTTGCTGGAACATGTGCAGGCCTGGGTGGCTGCGGCCCTTTTAGGGGCTTTCCAGGGCGTGAACTTTTACCTGATCTTCCAGATTTCAGAGTCCTTATTCCAACGCTGGGACAGCCCTTATCGCCACCTCGTGAGCCTGGGAAGTGGCGCCGCAGGGTTTTACGGAACCGTGAACATAATGGAACTGGGCGCCACATTCGGCGACAACCTGGTGAGCGTGGTGGCGCTGGCCGGACTGCTATGCGTGATCCGCTACCTGCAATCCGGCGATGAGGCAAGGAAGAGCTCCGTCAAGCGGCTTTGGATCGGAGGGGCCTGCATCGGCGTCGCGTTCGCCCTCAAGCTCACAGTCATCATCTATGTCGCTGCCCTCACGCTCGCCGCGGCGGCCGTGTTCCTGGGGAGGGACAGGCGGCTGCGGCCACTGATCGCGTTCTATTGCGGCATCGCCGCCGGTTTCCTAGCGGCGTACGGGATCTGGGGATTCAACCTCTATCGAGAATATCTAAACCCGGTCTACCCCTATTTGAACAATATCTTCCGCTCACCCTATTACGATCTGCACAACGCCATGGATTCCCGGTTCATGCCCCGGAACTGGCAGGAAACCTGGTTTTATCCGTTCTTTTTTGTAAAGAAAAATCACCTGGCCAGCGAGATTGAGTTTCGCGACGCTCGGCTCGCCTGCTGCTATGTCGCCACAGTCCTGCTGGCGGCCCTCGGGCTGTTCCGCCTTGCCATGAGCTTTCGCAAGAGAGCGGTGCGGCGCGGGATGCCTAGCGAGCATTGGTGCCTGCTCCTGCTCGCAGTTCTGTTTCCGATTTCCTATATGGCCTGGCAATACATTTTCTCCGTCTATCGCTACCTGGCCATCCTAGAGGTACTCGCTCCGACCTTCCTCGCGCTCACCCTTACAGCCTTTTTCCGGCGGCGGTGGATGATCCTGGGCCTTTCGCTGGCCATCAACTTCAGCATTATCGGCGGCGTGATTCCGCCAAGCTTTGGGAGGAAGGCATTCGACGACGAGTTTTTGAGGGTGGAGATCCCTCAGATCCAGGATATGGACAGGAGTGTCGTCTTGATGGCCGGCGAGGAAGCGACCGCCTATATCGTGCCCCGTTTCCCGTCGAGCACACGGTTCGTGCGGATCGTTTCCAACTTCGTGTTTCCGGGACGAAACGCAAAGCTGGACGAGCAAATCCGCAGCATCCTCGCTCCCTACGACGCCGCTCATCAGCTGGTATATTTGGCCAATGCCCGCGAAATGGCGAGCACTCGCCAGGCGACTGCCTATTATGGTGTTACCCTGAATGACCAGGCTTGCCGGGAAGTCAGGTCGCGAGCCGGGAACCGAGGATTTCTTTGTGCGACGCTGGGCACGCCGAATATGGGCGAGCCGGCAACCGCTCCGGTGCAATTTCCAGCATCCTCCCCTCAGCCGGAAAGCGAGCCCGTGTTCCAAAAGCTCGAACAGGTGCGGCTGGAAGTGTCCCCGGAAGAAGCCGTCGCCGGCAAGGACACCATCCAATACCGGGTGATCGGATTGGAAACTCGGAAGATTGACATGATGTTTACTCTGGACGGCAAAGAGATGCCGCCGGCTAGGAACTGGGAATTGGATGACCGCAATTCGGTCCGCATCTTTGTAAGCGACACTACTAGAAAAGGCATGTACCACATTATCGGGATTCGTGATTCCGCTTTGCCAGACCGGAACCGTTGGATCGAGGTGGATGTGCGCGCACGAATCAAATAGTGCCGACGCAGACACGCGAATGTCCTCAATTTCGCCCTTGCTTATCCGGCGCTCCAAACATAGAAATACGGCTCCAAGGACATTTGGGGACAGGCTACGCAATTGCCGAGTTTCAGAATGACCCGTCCTGGATGACGGTGAAGTGGGATTGAATTCGGGGATTGCGTAGCCTGTCCCCAGCATCCCGGAGGGCACGCTCTGCGCAGTGCTACAACCCATTGAGGTTTTTTGAGCAGCCTCATGAAACAGGGCGTTTGGCCCGAAGAGACTTTTGCCCGATGACAGCCCTGGTCGAAATTGAATTCCCGCATTGATTTTACTTCTGGATGGTCTAAAATCTCATCTGACGCTTGAATTTGATGGCGGAGCCACCGGACGCTAACGCGTTCTCCTTCCACCGGTCGGGATGAGGGAGTGTTCTGAGAGGGATCTAACATGAAGATGAGAAACGAGATTGGTGCGATCGTCTTGTTAACGTTCTTTTCTGCGCTGATAGGCTGCACAGCAAAAAAGGCTCAAAACTTCAACTTTATTGATGGCTTCAGCGAAGGCAGCATCTCACCCAATGAGGTTAATGGATCACCGACGGGCAAGCCGGCGTTTGTCATGAATGGTTTCCTCGTCGGCGGCGAGAATCGTCGTGCCCTGGTTGTGATGGCCTCAGGAAAGATCGTTTTCGACATCGGCGAGGTAGGCAACCAAACCAAGCTCAAGTTCAGCGTGGGCATGAATGCTACGATGGGCGATGGCGCCGAGGGGGTGATCACAGTCGAGGCCGCTGGGACTTCTGAAGTCGTCTATCGCAGGTTCCTGAATCCGATCGATCGCCCCGATGACCGGAAGTGGTTCGACGAAGCCGTGGATCTTTCCAAGTTTGCAGGAAAAGGGGTCAAAATCAGCTTCGAAACCAAGCCCGGACCGAAAGGAGACGCGACCGGTGACTGGTTCGCCTGGGCCAACCTCCAACTGATCGCATAATCACCCTGCCGGTCAGCCAGGCCTTTCGCCGCCTCGGCCCGCAGGGCGGCAAAAGCTCCGGCACGCCGTTCAGAGCCGCGCGCGTCAGCAAGCGGGTTGTTGCCCCGTGCCCCGCCCAAAGGGATGGCAAACAGCAGACCGGCAGTTTCCCACCCTCTGCAAGCCCGGTGGTGCGGAAATATCACAATGTGTTCTTTTATTTCCAAAGCGATCGGGCGAGCGGCATCCTGATTAGCCGCAATCTTTCAGCCGGGCTTCCACGGCAGAAGAGCTGCAGTACTCCTCTGTCATGCGAAGGGATGGCGAGAAATCAAATATTCGGGAACGGTACCAGTTGAGGCGCCATAGGACGAAACGCAGGCTGGTCCCCAACACACCCAACCCATAGCGGACCGAGCGCCGGAAATTGATTGAACTGGCTTCGGGGAAATACCGGGTTGGGCAGGAGACCTCGCCAATAGAAAAGCCCATGGCGGCACTTTGGGCAATGATCTGGTTGTCGAAGACGAAATCATCGGAATTGGCCAGGAGAGGCAGAGACCCAAGCGTCTTCCGGGAGAAAGCGCGGTATCCGGTGTGAAATTCAGACAGCTTGGTGCCCATCATCAGGTTTTGCACCAGCGTTAGAAAACGGTTGGCAAAATATTTATAGAACGGCATGCCCCCGCGCAGCGGATTATTTCCCAGTATCCGTGATCCAAGAACCACATCGTAGACTCCGGAAGCGACCATCGCCGCCATTGCGCCAATCAGGCGTGGATCATATTGGTAGTCAGGATGGACCATGACCACAATATCAGCGCCCAGCCGGAGAGCCTGGGCATAGCAGGTTTTCTGATTTGCCCCATAGCCGAGATTCTGTTTGTGAACAAATGTCAGAATTCCCAGTTCCCCGGCAAGCTCAACCGTCTTGTCATCGCTGGCATCATCCACGAGGAGCACATAATCCACCACATCCATGGGGATTTCGGCATAGGTACGCCGCAGAGTCTTCTCTGCCCTGTATGCAGGAAGGATAACTGCTATCTTTTGGCCATGCAGCATGTCAACTCCAGATTCGTCGCTTCATATGAGACCAGAACCTACACCAGGCAATAACTCTTCCCGGCTCAGCCCTCCGAACAATGTCCATCAAGATCATATCCCAACTTCGGCCGACACATCATTGCCTTTCTGCCCGCACCGAATTTCAGGCTGAGAGCAGACCTGGGCAGCAAATCCCAATGCCAAGCTCGGTGCCCTTGGGGCTAACGGCGGATAAGGTTATAAAGCTTTCGAAGTAGCCTGCGCGGTTTCCCTCGCGATAGGAGCATGGCCCAGGAATTCCGTTCTACCAATTCCTTTTCCAGCATCCGGGCATAGGCCGTCCGCTCCTCAAACTCCTGCTCAGTCTTCCGCACCCAAGCGGCGCGCTTTTCGAGCTCGGAGTTCAGTTGTTCCGATTCCTTTTCCAGCATCCGGGCATAGGCCGTCCGCTCCTCAAACTCCTGCTCAGTCTTCCGCACCCAAGCGGCGCGTTTTTCAAGCTCGGAGTGCAGTTGTTCGATTCGGTTTTCTGCATCCGCCAGTCTCTGGCAGGCTACTTTCAGCTCGCTTTGCGCGCTGTGGGGCCATGCGCCCCAGTCATAGGAATTAGGGTTCCCGGTATAAGGAAGTTCAGGAGCGCCAGCCGCCGGCGCCCGCACACAGAACTGTGGGGATAACGGCTCTCGAGAAATCATCGGCATGCCCGGCTCGCCTGCTACGATAGCCAACATGTGAGTCGGTTTAATGCGTCCCAAATTGATCTCTTTTTCGTCACGAACATGAACCGCATTGATGAAGTCCCGATCCCATTGCCTGGCGGGATCGAATCCATGGCCGAAGGACCGGCCCACGAACGGGTCGATGACGTTGGCAAAACCCATGAAGAAGTGAAAATGAAAGCGCTCGAGAAGCAGCGGCAGAATGTCCTGGGCTCGGATTCCCTCAAAGCTCTCGTTAGAGCAATCGTGGTTTTTATAGAGCTCTTCATAACGATTCAGCTGCCGGTTGAACCGGTAAGATGGTGGCAGCTTCCGCCAGAACTCGTGCGCGATGCTTAGAGCTTCGGGCCAAAGCTGATGTCCGTTCCGTCCGATCATATCTGAGATGACAAACCGGCCACCCGGCTTGAGAGCTTTCCTGATTCCTTCGAACAGCCGTTCAAGCTTTAGAACGTGGTGGAGGGATTGGTTGGCGATCACCGCATCATATTCATGCGCAGGCTCCCATTCATTGACATCTCCCTGAATGAACTGAATGCGCCCCCCCACTCCATTGCTTGCAGCTGAACTGCAGCCGCGTTCCAGCATGGCGGGGTTGAGGTCCAGGCAGTCGATGACAAAATCCGTATGTCCTTTGGCGCAGAGTATGGACGCCATTTCAATCTCCAAATCGCAATTCCCGGAGCCTATGCTGAGAAAGCGCGGTGCACTGCCAGTCCGTCGCTCACAATGTTCCTCCAGGCAGTTCCTGAACAACTCGCCGGGAGTGCTGAACCCGAACGCTTCCAGTTGCGGACGCACGTATTTATTTGACCAATAGTGAAAAATCTCGGGCAGATCGTGCACATTCAGACAGTCTCTGTAGATCCAGGTTTCGGCGCCGAGACGAGCTTGATAATCGTTGCTGTCATTTGAGGGTGATTCAGAGGCTACAGGATCGTGAGTCACAACCCACCCAATGATGGCGCCAGCGCAAAGCGATAGTGCCCTGCGTCGGACCGCGGAGAGCCACACCCGCCTTCGCGGCGGAATTCACTTCGGGTTCAGAGGGTATTTTATCAGGGCTGATAGAATGTACAAAATTATGTTTTGGAATTAAGCCTACTGGCTCGCTTCCCTCAACCTTCGCCCGGCCATCAAGGAGATAATTGCCTGAGACCCAGCAAACGTTCTGAGATTGACCTAGACCCTATTTCTCAGCCAGCAGCGGGCGGCCGCATGCGGATTGTGCCGGCAATCCATCTCTCGGATGCAATCGAAAGATTTTGGCCTGCCTTCGAGACCGCCGCCGGTTGCGACTGCCTCTTATCATCTCGATGTACACGGAGCGTGATTCGCTTAGTGCGTCGCATGTAAAAGATTCCGTTTCGGCGCCCTTGGGTAGAGTGTGCGCAAAACTCGAATTCCAGCGCCTATTTTGAGGTATAATCGGGTCCGCTGGCGCGTAACGCAGTCGCGCAGCGCCCGGTCGAAGTTACATAACATCTTAGAGTGGTCTGGGGAGATTGTATGGAGCTTTTCCGCTGATGGAGCGCAACATTGTCGCTGCTGGCAGTACCCGTATTTCGCCGCCCTGACGGTATCTTGGAGGGTGCAAATGAAAATGAGAAAACTAAATGTTATTTTTTTTGTGACAGCAACAGTTGTCTTGATATCATTTGATTTGTATAAGGCTGCCCATGCCTCCTTTACCCATGACGAAAGTTATACTTATTTACATTTCGTGAATACACGTGTGCTGGATATTGTTTCCTATTTTGAACCGTCAACAGCAAATCATATTCTAAACACATTGCTGATGAAGTTTTCTCAGGCGTTACTAGGCACTTCCGAACTTATATTGCGCCTTCCAAATATACTAGCACATCTTTTATATATGATTGCTGTATATAAGTTATTTGCGCGCTATTGCAACACATATTTCATTCTATTTTTCATTCTGTTGAATGCAAATCCATTCCTGCTCGATTTTTTTTCATTAGCTCGCGGTTATGGAATAGCTATCGGGTTGATGGCCGCAGCATTCTACTACTATTGCCGTTATATAGATAATCAGCAATTAAATAGTCATATTTTATCTCTTGCCTTTATTGGTTTTGCATCACTCGCTAATTTTGCGCTTCTCAATATTTTTGTGATCTTGATTTTAGTACATAACCTGTTTCACTTTGTAATGTGTCGCAAGCCATTTTCTTTAAAATCATTTTGGACAGTTAACATTGCTAATGTGATGATAGGTCTTGGGTTTTCATTTATTTTATATGAACCCATTCAAAAGATAATCGAGTTCAAACTCATTAATTTTGGTGGAATGCAAGGATTTTGGCATGATACTGTGGGATCGCTCGCCAACGAGTTTGCGTATGATGTTTTATATAAAGACTATATCATAGTGTTTTACAAAATACTCTTTATTTCCTTTTCCATTCTCTTTCTACTATGGATTATTAAGTGTTTTATACAAAATAACGCGATCACTCTGGTTCAGAAATTCATCCTTTTTTTTGGTTTGATTCTTTTTTTTCTGATTACGGGTACAATCCTTCAGCATTTTCTTCTTGGAACTCCTTACCTTGAGTTAAGGTTTGCACTATTTATTTATCCTTTATTCATGTTTATGTGCTGCTTCCTTATTGCAGATTTCATGAACGATTCATATAAATATTGGAAGGGTGTTTTTATTCTTTTGATTACCGCAGTGCTGTTCCTGCACACGGGCTATGCTATCAATACTACCTCATATTATGAATGGAAATATGACATGCATACAAAGGCAATGCTGAAAGAGCTTAATCATGCAAGACAAACACAATGTTCACCACTTTCACTGGGGACAACCTGGATTTTTCAACCTGCCGTTAGCTTCTACAGGGAAACATCGGACCTTAATTGGTTAGCTGTGGTGGACAGAAACGGATTAAAACCTGAAGAAAATGATTATTATTACATCACCCCTGAAGACTTTAATACTCTTAATTCTAATGATATCGAAGTGATCCATCGCTACCCATACTTTCGAACTTTCTTGGTTAGGAATAATAAAAAAGTCAAAAGCGAAAGAAAGAGTGCGGATATGAGCAATAAATGATTCATAGGAAAGTGCTTTTTCTTGCCGTGAGGATTATAGAACGGATCGTTCATGATGAGTGGGGCGTGTTCTTGTGGTCATGCTACAGGTTGCCAGAAGCAGCGACCATCACGACACGGGCCTCACTGTTTCCCGTTAAGTGACGATGGGTATCCTCGCTTGAGAATGGCCAAACCGGAGGATCCAAGCAGCACCGGCGAATCCGTTGTGTATCCCGCCCTATTTCGATGCTCAAAGAGACTGGATCTCTTGGTTCGACCAATTCGGCATCGCAGCGAGGAACGGGGCCCAGCTCACATATTCCTATGCATGCTTGCCTCCTATGTGGAATGGCATATGCGCCAAGCCTTGGCCCCCATTCTTTTCGAGGATGAAGAACTTGAGAAGGATAGCAAGAGGCGAGCCAATCAATCAACGCCTGCACAAAAATGCGCAAAACATTTCTGACCGGGGGCGCATCGTAACCAAACGTTGGCGTAGAGCTTAATCCATCCGCCGCAGCGCTGAAATGCAAACTTTATCGATCAACAGGCCCTAATCATGACGCCGGATTATAATATTGTGCAGTTCCTTGAAGCGCCAATTGATCGCGTGAAGCAACAAGCCTAAAAACACGAGGCCGAAGGATAAAAGCAGAAAACTCGCCGCCAGGCTTGCCAATAATGTTGAATGAGGAATCTCCCTATAGCCGCTCTGGATGTAGCTGTACACCGGCTGAATGGCGCTCAGAACGCTCAACAAAAAGACGAAAATTCCGAAGGTGCCGAAAAAGGTCAGTGGCTTGAAGCTTCTGAAGAGGCTGAATATCTTCCAAAGAACGCGCATGCCGTCAGGAAGGGAACGCAGCTTGGAAATGCTGCCGCCAGGCCTGCCGCGGTATGGCACGTCGATTTCAACGATCTTCAATTTATAATACAGCATCTGGACGGTGAGTTCCGTCTCCACTTCAAAGCCGGAAGAAACAATGGGGATGCGCTGAATCACTCTCCGGTTGAAAGCGCGATAACCGCTCATGATGTCGGAAAGATGCGCATGGAAGATCTTGTTGATCAGATTGCATACCAGGCGGTTGCCGAAAATATGCAGCGAACGGAAACTCTCATTCGAGTAGAGTGAGAGCCGGGCGCCGACCGCCATATCGGCTTTTCCCGATCTCACGGGCACCAGGAGCGCGTGGACGCTTTCGGCCGGATAAGTGTCGTCTCCATCGACCAGGACATAAAAATCTGCTTTCACCGTGTCTAACATGGATTCGATAACAAACCCTTTGCCTTTGCGCGGTTCGTGGATTACATGGGCGCCGTGCGCGCTTGCGATCTCGGCCGTCCGGTCGGTGCAGCAGTTGTCAAAAACATAAATTTCGGCTTCAGGGAGCTGTGTGCGGAAGTCATCGATGACTTTGCCGATAGTGATTTCCTCGTTATAACAAGGAATCAGAATTGCCAGTTCAGGTTTTTCTTTCACAATGGCGGCTATATTACTTATTATTGGCTCTGATGCCAAGGCCCGAATACACGGTCCCGGCTTGCGCCTTTGTAGCGCGGCAAAGGAGGCAGCAAAGCTCCGCACTCCAAGGAGTCTGCGATTTTCGAAACAGGAATGGAAGAATTCAATCATCGAGAAGAACATGCATCCGTCAAACGGCTTCACATACTCTGGAACTGACAACCTGGAAGCAATGATAGCTGCCCGGAATTACAACGCATTTCTCGTGAATACCATGGCGAAGAGCTTCCGCGGGAAAAAAATATCCTCGATTTTGGCGCGGGGATTGGTTTCTTCGCGGAACAAATGCGCGATCGCGGTTTTTCCGTTGCCTGTTTTGAACCCGATCCGGCTCTCGCCGGACATCTTGCAGGCCTCGGATTCGTTTGCATATCATCGCTTAAAACAGTCGGCGGCAATCGATTCGACAGAGCTTACCTTTTCAATGTGCTCGAACATATCGAAAACGACAATGGGGCGCTGAAGCAAATTCACGCGGTTTTAGCGCCGGGGGAATCGCAGTGATCTATGTCCCTGCATTCCCCTGCTGCTTTTCGCGCTGTTTTTTATCATTTCCTATGCAGCCTGGCAGTACATTTTTTCAATCTGCGCTATTTGTTAGTTCTGGAAATGCTTGCGCCGGCCTTCCTCGCCCTAGCGCTGTGCTGCTGCTTCCGCAGCCAGGCATTGACTCTGGCGCCTTCTCTGGCGGCCAATCTGGGCATCTGCTTGAGCATTGTACCGATCAATTATGGACGGCAGCAATTTGACGACAGTTTTTTAAAAGTGGAGATTCCAACGGGCTATCTCTGTCAAGGGTTTCAAATGCAAAAACAGGCACACAAGGCTGCAAACGCGTCCCAATTTCGGAATGTTGCTGGAGTAAAACTGGCAATCGCTCCTCGGGAAGTCCCCGAGGCAGTGATCCACGCAAAACAGGTCGGTGTCAGTGCAATTGACGTATTCCTCCAGGGAAACGCAGACTTTTGACACCCGATAACTGATGAAATCCATGTCGGCAATCAAAGATCGGCGGAAATGCTGCATACACTGCACCCGGCTCTACACCGAGGGGGCCACCGGATTGATCAGGACAGGACATTCAGCCTCTTGCACTCCATTGACGTGCCTGGAGAAACAAAACGCAGAGCTGGTCACAATGCCAAAGCAGGATTTGGGAAGGATCAATCGGCACAAGATGACAGCGAGCCTTTTCCTGCGGGAAGTAATAATCCGGAATCGCAATCCTGAACGCCAGGATCTGCTCATCCCGGCGGTAAGAGTTGCAGTTCACGTCTTCCTTTACTAGCATAGAAAAGAATCCGTGCGGAGCTTTGACCATTTTTTCGACCCAGAAAGTTAATGAAGCCGCGTCTGGATTTGGCACATGATCATATAGGCCTCAAGCGAAAAACAAGGATAATGCCAATGAGAACCGCGCTGAAAATAGGCTCTGTATTGCTGTTTTGTATCACGCTCGCGGCTTGCTCTTATTTCAATTTCAGCAAAACCTACAATTTCCTGAACAAATTCGACTCCGGCTCCATCACGCCCGCATCGGAACCCAGCACCCCAACCGGCAAGCCGGTGCTAGTCCTGCCTGATTTTATGGTCGATGGAGAAAAGCGGCAAGCGATGATCACGCTGGCATCCGCAAAAATTGGCTTCCGACTATCCGGGCTTGGGAAGCATGCGACGCTTAAATTCGGCGTGGGCATGAGCACTACCCTTGGGGATGGTGCAGAGGGAATCATTACCGTTAAAGCGGATAAAAAATCTGAAGTGGTTTACAGGAGATTTCTCAATCCTGTCGATCGTGCCGAAGATAGGAAGTGGTTCGAGGAAAGCGTCGATTTATCGAAGTTTGCAGGCAAGAGCATCCGGATCATTTTTGAAACCAATCCGGGTCCGAAGGGAGATGGGGTGGGCGATTGGTTCGCCTGGAGCAATCCCGTGCTCAACAAGTAGCACTGCCGGTTTCCTTCAGACTTTGGAACAGACCTCAAAAGGAGCTTTTCAGAGCGCAGGAGAGGTCTCTTCCCGTTGACGCACCGCCGCGCATTCCGGGCACAAGGGCATTCCACCGAAAACACTCTTTTTAAGAGCTCAGCCCAAACATACCTCCGAGGCCGGCAGCCCGTTTTTTGTTTGTTTTTCCTGTATCGGAAGTAACGTGCTTGTTGACTGCTTCCCGACACTGCCTGGACGGTTGGGAATTACACTTGCGGATCCTCATCTGTGTCAAGCTGAATGCCCTATTGGGGATGCAACCCCCTGCCGCCGGCTTCTAATCATTGCGCAACTCCTTAGGCCAGAACGGCTCATGGTCCAGCATGATGACGGGCTCGCAGTATTGGAGAATGACAAATCGAACGCCATCCGGAATTTTATAGTAGGTCCTAGAGAAATCCCAATTGAAGTACCTTTGGATCTTTGAAAAATAACCGGCAAAACCCGCCCTTAAAAAAGCGTCGGAATATGAATCTCCAAACATTACGGTGTCCGGTATCAATCCCGACTTGTCTTGCAATTTGGATGTATAAGTCCATTCGTATGCATTTCTGCCGTCATTGTAGGATCCGCGCTTTTCATCCATTCCGGCGCCTGCAGGAAATGGCGCCATCTCAGCTAATTTCCATAATAGAGCCAATGAATGGCCCTCTCCGCCTTCCTCCGCCTCTCTGATATCTATTTGAATTGGCTGATCCCAAAGGCCCTGTTTCCCGCTCAAACTCCCAAGCCTCCGGACCAGATCCCTTGCTGCGTATGCACCCGCCGCTTCCGTCCAGTGAAAATCCGTTTTGTAATACACCTGGAAGCTGTCTTTGAGTTTCACGAGCAATGGAAATGGATCGACGGACACGATCTCCGGGTGCGCTCTTAAAAAAGCGAGATGGCGCTGGAAGGTAGTTGGATTCGGCCTGCGGGGGGCGTTGGCCGGCGCCTTTTCCGGGTATATGGAATTCTTCATAGGACATGGAACCAAGACAAGAGTGATGCCGCGGGAGGCTAGAATGCGATTGAACTTCAACAGGCGCGAGCACAATCGATCCCATCTAGAAGCGCTTATCTTTTCGATCCTTACTTCATCCTCTTCAACCACAGATTTGTAAAACAAATATCCATCCCGGCCAATAAGCACTTTATCCGATTTGTGAAATAAATCGAAATCCATTTGGTTCTTAAGGCGGATCAAAAGATTCCGAAACCCGTAGTTGTCGTTGAAATATTCGTCGAATCCTTTTGCGAAGCGCATTCCCGGTTTAAACAGCCCAAGCCAATCTGACGGCCGTTCTTTCATAGGACGGTTTTCTTGCAGTGGTGCAATCTTCACAAAATGAAGATTCTCTTGCAAGATCGGCGCTAGAACAACCAGTACGAACAACCCAATCACCGAAATTTTAAGAATTCTCGCCATCGTTTCAGGTTTTCAGAATTGGAAATAAATAAATGGATTAAATCCTGCTGTCGACAATACGATTGCTGAATAGATGATTAATAACAGAGACGCCGCACCGGTGGCCGCGATTCCCTTGGCCGATCGCCAGAAGGCGTGACCTTCAAAACGCTCCAGAGGCAGCCATGCAAAAAGAACAGCGGCTGCGAGATAAAAAATAACGTCATTTTGAAGGTAATACCGTAATGGGAAAAACATGAATGCAGAAGCTTTTGGGTGAAAACCGAATAGCAGCCGCAGAAAATCGAGGCTTGAATTCAAATTCGCGTTGCGGAAGATCACCCAGCCGATCATGACTGCCAGCATCGTGTAGAGGTTGCCCGGAATGCCGGAGATGCGGATTTTAAAACGGTCTTTTAAAATCAATTCAGCGACGAGCAACAGCCCATAATACATGCCCCAGACGATAAAAGTCCATGCAGCGCCGTGCCAGGCGCCGCAGAGAAGAAATACCAGAAACAGGTTGCAATAGCTTCGTAATTTGCCTTTCCGGTTGGCCCCCAGGGGAAACCAGAGAAAATCCCGAAACCATCGGGAAAGCGTCATGTGCCAACGGCGCCAGAATTCGGTAATATTCTGCGAGCGGTAAGGTTGATTGAAGTTTTCGGGAAAATGAAAGCCAAAAAAACGCCCGAGGCCAATCGCCATATCCGAGTAGCCTGAGAAATCGTAGTAGATCTGGAATGTGTAGCAAACCAGTCCCAGCCATGCCAGCGGAGCGGACGCCCCGCCGGGTTGAAGGTTGAATATTTTATCAGCGACAAATCCGAGGTGATTGGCGATAAGTGCCTTTTTGGCAAGGCCGATGGCAAATCTCGATATTCCGCTGAAAAACATGTCGACTGTTGTGGTTCTATTTAAAATTTCGCGGCTGACTTCAGAGAAGCGGACGATAGGGCCGGCGATAAAATCGGGGAAAAGAGAAAGCCATGTTCCGAAATCGGAAAGCTTGCGCGGGGGGGTGTCCAAGCCGCGGTA
Source organism: Acidobacteriota bacterium (assembly GCA_050010475.1). GTDB lineage: Bacteria > Acidobacteriota > UBA6911 > UBA6911 > UBA6911 > UBA6911. The sequence continues at coordinate 13,920 of JBEKKY010000027.1, forward strand.
TATTTCTATGGGATAAGACATGGCTTTGAATACAAAAAATGAAACGCCGATTGGCAGCGCCACATGGTATCCAGGCTGCCAATGGATATTGAAGCATCCAAAAATGGCAGCGGCCTGGTTGGAAATAAAATTGAAATACTTGTAATAAATCAGAACGGACAAATCCAAAACAAGGCAGGCTGCCAGGATTTGTTTGGCTCTGGGCTGGCTTGCCTTATAGATCCAACGGCCCGAATAGTGATTGAGAACGACGCAACCTAAAAAAACGAAGATGACCGGGCCGCATCCCCAAAGGTAAAAGAACAAGCTGCATATAAATAAAAAGATGTTTCGAAACCGGGCCGGAATCAGAAAATATAAGACGAGAACCAGCGGCAAAAAACCAAATAAAAATAGGTTTGAACTGAAAACCATTTTTCCACCCGATATATCTGTTTCAGGCAGCCATGATTGAAAAACAACTCAATCGCGAGCAGTTCAGGAGCCTTTAATCAGCAACGCGCCCCAGTGGAATCCGGCTCCAAAAGCAGCCATAACTGCGGGAATTTCCGGAAGCAAACCGCCGGTTGCATGCCATTCTGCAGCCGCAATAAGCATCGAAGCGGATGATGTATTTCCGCAGCAGCGAATATTGGAAAAAACCTTTTCTGAAGGAATCTGAAGCGCACCCGCAATCCGGTCCAATAAATTTTGATTCGCCTGATGGAGCAGATACACGGCTGCGTCCGCCGGCTTGAGTGAATTCCTGCCGAGCAAATCCTTGATAACTTGCGGCAATTTTCTTGCGGCATGGAGGATGACTGTGGAGCCATTCATATCCATCGGCCTGGAAAAATCAAGTTTGAGATCCTCGCTGTAGGCGCCGTTTGTGCAAAGTATAGAATCGCAAATTTCGGCGGCGCCCCCTGCCGGGCTTACCAGGCATGCGCCGGCGCCATCCCCAAACAGGATCGCAATATTGCGGTCGAGCGGCTCCCTCATCACAATTCTCGACATGCATTCTGCAGCTACAACCAGGATGTTTCCATAAGCAGACGAAAGTCTTGATGCGAGCTCGATTCCATATAAAGCTCCGGTGCTGGGCAGGCAAAGATCGATTACCGGCGTGCTCTGCAAACCCAGCCGGCAGGCTAATTGAACTCCGGGGCCGGGAAACTGCCGTTCTGCCGACCCGCTGGCGGCGATAATCATCCCGAGCTCCGAGACGGCAAATTGCCCGCGAGCAAGGCAGTCCTTTGCAGCATAAGCGGCAAGGTCCACGACCGATTCGCTTTCATCGGCAAAGCGCCGTTCTTGAATTCCGGAAGCTTTTTCAATCCATTCCGCAGTCACACCAAGCCGGGGAGCGAGTTCGGCGTTCTTAACCGCCCGTGCGGGCAAGTAACTGCCAAAAGCGCGCAAGAATGTCATTCTTACCTCGCCAAGCGGCTTGACAGATATTGGTTGATTTTAGAGACAGTATCAAATTTTTGCGGGATGAGATCGGAATCCGGGATCTTGATTGCGAACTCTTCTTCGAGGCGCGCTATTAAGTCGACCAGCATGAATGAATCAAATAATCCAGACTCAAACAAAGACTCATCATTTTCGATTTCGATTGGCATCTTGGCAACCTTTTGGATAACACTACAAATCTGCATTTCTCGATCCATGCATGTCCTCCGCCATGACAAAAATTCTGAAGCGTCATTCCATACACAGGCCTGGCACCTGCCTTGCTTTCCCGATGTTGGAAGGATCATTATATCCGTTCTGAAAATGGAGCAAACATAAAATTCTCCGCAGGTCGCATGAGGGGCCGTTCTGCAAAAATCAGGTAACGGGACCTCGCCGCAGTGGGGTTGCATGATCGGTTCCTGCCTCAAGCGCCCTAGTTGTCGCGCCGACAAGGGCTGTCCTGCAAAAACGAAATGACCTTGACCTGCCCCGGCGAGGATGAGATCCTCGGAGGCCACCCACGGCGGCCGATCGCAGGATGGCGTGCCTTACAGGTGTGGAAATTGATGCCCGGAAGGCTGTAGTCTCATGTGAAAATCTGCAAGCGCAGACATTATTCTGATTCAGTGGAAAAGGAGCCATGCCCATAAAGGCCAAAGCCAAACTCATAACGACAATAATCACATTATCTGTAGCCTGCACCTTTGCTACGGATTGGCGAAGCTCTGTTCGGAGATCGAAGGTCCTATGGGCAACACTTTCATTCATGATTTAGACCATGGTCGGCGCGACCGACACCATTTTCTGTGCGGCCGTGACCGTGGCCTCCGTCGTCGTGAAGATGGTGTGCGTCACGCACACCATGCTCTCGATTCCGGAGACCATGGCTTTTGCGAACCAGAAGATCTTCTTAGCCAGAAAGACCATTTTCCGGATCACCAGAAAATCTTCTCAAGCTTTGAAACCATGGCCTTCGTTTCCAACCCCAGGGTCCCCGACACAAGGACCATGGTAAAAATGACAAAGACCATGGTCGACGTTCCGGAGACCATGTTCTCCGCCGTCGGTGAGCCGGCGGCGATCGTCTAGACATGCGCCCATACAGTCGCTTAATTCTTTGGATAAGATTCATTTAAACTACCGCCACTTATCAATCTGGACTGACCGGGAGGGCACCATGCC
>JBEKKY010000028.1:0-16324 GCA_050010475.1 Acidobacteriota bacterium
AATAGAATCCGGCGTCGGGCGATTGTTTACCATCTCGGTTTCAGTCCAGGTGTTTGTGTTCTTTGCACTGACTGCGCCTCGCCCGGCGGGAACAATCTCGGATGCCTGGGATCCACCACCGGATGCAAGCCGGCCGGCATTCCCGGCGGGATCCACGGGGAATACTTTCGCAAGCTCTGCCGGCGACTTTCCGTATCCTCCTTCACTCAACGGTTTCGCTAATAACTGACGGAAATTTTCTGCCAATCTCGTGAGTGGGATGCGGTCTTGCGGACGCTTCGGGCCTGCAACGCTGGGCTCGATCTCTTCCAGGTTCAGTTCGAGTGTATCGCTGTACTCGATCCGGCTGTCGTCGCCGGTCCCGAACATCTCCTGGGCGATGTAATAATTCCGAACAGCGTCCACCTGTTCCTCGGAGCGGCCGGTATCCGTCAAATATTTGCAGGTTTCTTCATCGACCGGAAATAAACCGACGGTGGCACCGTATTCAGGAGCCATGTTTGCAATCGTCGCTCTGTCGGGAACAGACAGTCCTGCAATTCCGGATCCATAAAACTCGACAAACTTCCCGACCACCTTGGCTTTGCGCAACATTTCCGTCACTCTCAAAACCACATCCGTCGCAGTAGTCCCTTCCTTCAGCTTGCCGACGATCCGGAAGCCCACGACATCCGGAGCTAGGAAATAAACCGGCTGTCCCAGCATTCCCGCTTCGGCTTCAATTCCCCCGACACCGAAGCCCAAAACTCCCAGTCCGTTGATCATCGTCGTGTGGGAATCGGTGCCGACCAGCGTGTCCGGAAAGTAAAGACCGTCCTTTTCCTGAACGACTTTCGCAATGGATTCGAGATTCACCTGGTGACAAATCCCGATGCCGGGAGGGATGACATCAAACCCGCGAAAACTCTGCATACCCCATTTCAGAAATTGGTATCGGGCGCTGTTGCGCTGAAACTCCATTTGCATGTTGAGCTGCAATGCGTCCGGTCTTCTGAAAAAATCCACCTGGACCGAGTGGTCAATCACAAGATTTACGGGTACCAGCGGTTCGATAATACCGGCCCCTTTGCCGAGCCTGGAAACGGCCGATCGCATGGCCGCAAGATCCACCAGAAGAGGAACTCCGGTGAAATCCTGCAACAGGATGCGCGCGACTACGAAAGGAACTTCCTCTGTGCGAGCCGACTTCGGACGCCAGCTGGCCAGTTTCGCAATATCCATTCCAGTAATTCTTTTGCCGTCGTAGTTGCGCAATACGGATTCAAGAAGGATACGAATGCTGAAAGGCAGCCTCGAAACCGGTCCGACGCCTTTTTTCTCGAGTTGAGGCAGCGAATAGAATTCACCGGTTCGCGCGCCGCCCATGCGAAATTTCTGCAGAGCCTCAAATAAATTGTGTCTCATAGCCATCTACCCCTATCGTGATGATACTCCGTGAGGATTCGAGATTCGAGATTCGAGATTCGAGATAAAAAAGTCTCCCGCTGGTTGAGATCCGAGATTTATCGATTGCTAACCAACTCAATCTCGAATCTCGAATTTCGAATCGCGAATCGATCGGTAGCTGCGGCGGCACCGCACCAGAGTGTCCGGGATTGCGACTTGAACCTCCAGAGTATGAATCCGGCCGTCAAGCTTTGACTGGTCGGGATAAAACCCAAGCAGATACTGGGATCTCAATTCATCCGAGATCTGTTTGAAAGCCTTGTCCAATTCCGGCACATCGCTTCGGTAAAAGCGCCCTGCGGACAATTCCGAAACTTTCTCGAGGAACTGCGCTGCTTGATCTTCGCTTTGCTGCCACGGATCTTTTGAGCCATCTTTCCGGCCCGCAATTGATTTCGGCACGCGCGCAGACGCGCCCATCAGTCCTTTCATCAATTGGCGAACGTCTACGCGATAAAAGACCGAGTAGATCGACGTGCTGGAAGCTGCGACGGCATCCAGAAGATCCGGCATGCTGATTTCGCTTCCATGATCCTCGCCGTCTGTAAGAAGCACAACTGCTTTCCGGCCCGAAAGGGAGCGGAATTTTTTCTGGGTTATTTCGACCAGCGCGTCCCGCATCTTCGTGCCCACACCGCCGGGTCTTGCCTTGCTGATTGCGTCGCTTAACTCACGCTGATCGGAGGTGAGCGGGGACAGCGCCTGAATTTCCGAATCAAAGCTCACAACCATCGCGAGATCCTTGGGACGCATCTGCAGAAGAAACCGGCCGGCGGCCTTTTTGATTTTGTCCAGGACGGGCGCAGTGCTCCGGCTGGTATCGAGCAATAGAGCAATTTTGATCGGATCTTCCGATGTGAGAAAAAGCGAGACGGACTCGGGCACGCCGTCCTGATAAAGTTTGAAATCGTCGGCATTCAGCCCGGGCAGAAATCTTCCCTGAAAATTGCTGACAATGACCGGCACAGTGACAAGAGCGCTTTCAACGCGCAATCGTTGAGGATCGAGTTGATCCTGAAACGCCATCCCCGCCGAAACGACCAGAAGGATCAGGGCAGAGGCCACTCGCAAATAGGAATGATGCAATTCAGTCTTCATGAGCGGAATTCTTCAACAGTCTCATGCGCGTGTACGGAATCAATCCGCCCGCAGCAATGATGGCGCGTCTTGCCGCGGGAAGAGGTTGAAGCGCAAAGTTTTTCCTGGTGGTTTTGTTCACAACCTGATCACCGCTGATCTTGAGGTCGTCTCCCTCATTCGCCTCGAGCTCCGGACATACAAAAACCCGCAGTCCGAGGTTCACCGCATTCTGCAGGAAAATGCGGGCAAAACTGCGTGCGACGATTACCAGTTCGTGCCCTTTTAGAGTCGAAGCCGCCTGCTCGCGGGAGGATCCACAGCCAAAATTCGAGCCGGCAACCACAAGGCTTCCCGGCGGGATTTCCCGATTCCGCAACCGGGAGTTGAATTCTTTGAGATCCGCGAAAGCATACTGTGGAGTCTCTGACGGCAGAACGGTCGCCATAAATCTGCCGGGATAGATCTCGTCGGTCGATATGTCATCCGCCAGCTTTAAAACCACTTTGCCTGTTGCAGAATTCATTGAGTCTGTCCCAGCCATGCCGGTTCAACTCCTTCCGGGATCCGTGATGAAGCCGGTGAGCGCGCTGGCCGCGGCGACTTCAGGAGAACACAGAAAAACCTGCGATTTTGGGTTTCCCATCCTCCCCAGAAAATTGCGATTGGTGGTCGACAATGCCACCTCATCATCGCCGAGAGCCCCCTGATGCACGCCAAGACAGCAGCCACAGCCCGGATTCATCATGACTGCGCCCGCCTGCACCAAAGCATCAAGAACTCCCTCTCTTGCAAGGCGGCTGTAAATCCTCCACGAAGCCGGAAATACCAGCAGCCGGATTTGAGGCGCAATCTTTTTACCCTTCAGAATCGCTGCGGCAGCAACCAGGTCATCGTACCGTCCGTTGGTGCATGAGCCGATGACAATCTGATCGATCCTGGTTCCTTCCCTCTCGCTTACGGCGACGACATTATCGACTGAATGCGGACAGGCCAGCTGAGGACGCAGAGTTGACGCGTCTATATCAATCACCTCACAGTAGGAAGCATCGGAATCAGGGGACAGCAGAGGGATGTCGTCCTTTACGCCCGCTTCCTTATGAAGGTATTCAAGAGTCTCTTCGTCGGGAGGGACAATCCCGGCTGTCGCTCCCGCCTCTACAGACATGTTGCAGAGCACCAATCTCCCGGAGGTCGGCATGCTCCGTATTGTCTCCCCATGAAATTCGATCACTTTGAAATTCGCGCCCTGAGCTGAGATCTTGCCGATTAAATACAGGATCAAATCCTTGGGAGAGACACATTCCGGAAGGCAACCGTGGATCTCGACCTTAAGAGTCTCCGGAACTTCGACATTCAGAATCTTCCCCAGCGTCCAGACACTCGCCATTTCGGTCGCGCCAATCCCGAAAGCAAAAGCCCCCAAGGCGCCGTGAGTGGTCGTGTGGCTGTCGGTGCCGACGATGACATAACCCGGACGCACATAACCGTTCTCCGGCAAAATCTGGTGACAAATGCCGCCTTGATCTCCCCGGATATCGTGAAATTTCCCGATTCCCTGCTGCGATACAAAGTCCCGGACCCGCTTCTGGTTGGTTGCCGTCTTACTGCTTTCTGCGGGCACTCGATGATCGAAAATGACTGCGATTTTTGACGGGTTCCACACTTTGGGCCGCAATCCCGTTCCCTGGTAGATCTCCAGGAATTGATTGAGCGCCAATGCAGTATTTTCGTGCGACATGGCCAGATCGACGGCAGGCGCCACAACTTCTCCAATTCCCACCGCCGACCGGCCGGTAGCTTGGGCGAGAATTTTCTGGACCAGAGTCATTCCCATAGCATTGCTCCTGGTGCAAAAATAACACAGGACCGTGGTCAATCGTTAGTGGACAGTCTGCAATGTGTGGGAAATATCGACATCGGAATCGCTATCGAGATCTGAAAAGCCGATTGCGAATCTCGATTGCGATACCGATTCCGATACCGATTAATTGCTAGCCTCTAGCGCGTATGGGATAATAGGTTCCCGATTTTTCTAAGAGCGAACGACCATGAAACATCATCCTAAGATTGTCGGTATCATACCCGCCCGCCTTGACTCGCAAAGGCTGCCCGGGAAGGTCTTGCTGGAGATCTGCGGCAAAGCAATGGTCCAGTGGGTTTATGAAAGAGCAAGGGAATCTCCTCTGCTCGGCAAATTGCTGGTCGCGACAGACAGCGAGGAGGTCCGGCAGTACTGCGTCGACCAAAGAATCCCGGTAATCCTGACCGGCCGGCACTCCTCCGGAACGGACCGGCTGCATGAAGTCATGGAACGAACCGATGGAGATATCTATGTAAATATTCAAGGGGACGAGCCGACGATCCACCCCGCTCACATCGAATTGTTGCTGCGTCCCATTATCGCAAAAGATGGAGAAGTTACCACGCTGAAGGTTGCAATCGATTCAGAGGCTGCACAGGATCCAAATATCGTAAAGGTCGTAACGGACAATCGTGGGCGGGCGCTTTATTTTTCGCGCTTCGCTATTCCGTTTGAAAGGGACGCACAGGGCAGGATCCGGTTTTATAAGCATATTGGTTTGTACGGCTATACCCGATCCGCCCTAAAGCTTTTCCATAGTCTGCCGCAATCCTCCCTGGAGTTGGCGGAGAAACTCGAGCAACTGCGCTTTCTGGAAAACGGTGTCCCTGTCCTCGTTTCGGAAACGCAGCATGACACGATCGGGGTCGATACCGAAGCGGATCTAAAACGCGCTGCCGAGTTCTTGAGTAAAAAGAAATAGGTTATCCATGTACTTGCTGTACAGCATATTGCTGGTGTTCTGGGGAATCCTCTTACTCCCTGTTTTCCTCTACAGGGCTTGGCGGTACCACAAATATCTTCCCGGCTTTTCTCAACGATTGGGACAAATTCCCGAAACCTTGAATTCCTGCGGGCGTCCCACGATATGGTTCCATGCATGCTCCGTAGGCGAGACCCTCAGCCTGCAACCGCTGGTCCGTTTTCTGCACCAGCGATTTCCCGAGGCACGCTTCGTCTTCTCGACCATTACCCAGACCGGTCAGGCAATTGCCGCGAAGAGTTTTGCGGCTTACGGACAGGGGAACACGTTTTATTTCCCGGTGGATCTTGCATCGATCGTCAAGCGAGTGCTCGATAGGATCCAGCCGGCGATGATCGTTATTATCGATACGGAGATCTGGCCGAATCTCGTCAATCAGGCTCATCGTCGCGGCATTCCTGTCGTCCTGGCGAATGGCAGGATCTCTGCCGCATCTTTCCGATACTATCGCTGGGCAAAGCCTGTCTTGCGCAAGGTCTTTCGCAATTACACGCTGCTCATGATGCAGTCCGAGGAAGACGCGCGGCGCATAACGCAAATCGGCGCAAGTCCGGAAAAGTTAATGGTCACAGGAAATATCAAATTTGACAAATCCCTGGTTGAGCAGGAAACAAAAGAAAGCACCGACCGGGCTCTCGAGGCCGACTTTTGTTCTGCAGATCAGAAAGCGCCGCTGATTGTTGCCGGAAGCACGCATCCGGGGGAAGAGGAGATCCTGTTGAAAGTGCTCCGGCGAGTTCGGAGCTTTCCCGAACTGGGCCAGACGCGCCTGCTGCTGGCACCCCGTCATCCCGAACGATTCGACGAGGTAGCCGGCTTGATTCTGCGAAGCGGATTCACGGTCCGCAGAAGAACCGACCGCACCGGCAGTCCAGATGGCGCCGACATCCTGCTGCTGGACACGCTGGGGGAACTTGCCGCAGCCTACCGGCTTGCTACCGTCGTGTTCGTTGGCGGAACTCTGATACGTCACGGAGGCCATAGCATCCTGGAACCGGCGCTGCATTCCAAAGCAATCGTGCTCGGACCGTCGATGGAAAATTTCCGCGGAATACTGGAGGAATTTCAGGCCCGCGGCGGCATCCGGCAAATCAGCGCGAGGAAAGAGGACCGAAACCTGCAGGCAGAACAACTGACACGCGAATTTGTAAATTTGCTGCAGAATGCGCAGGAGCGTGAATCGCTGGGAAAGAAGGCTTTCTCCATTCTTGAGGCCAATCGTGGCGCGGCACAGGTCACGGCCGATCAGATTGCCGTCCTATTTGAGGAAAGACAAGAAGAACGCCACGGATTTCATGGATAATTACGGATTTCGAGCATGGGTTCGCATCCGTGAAATCCGTGAAATCCGTGGAATCCGTGGCGTTTTTTTATCCATAGTATATATTTTAAGGTGACATGAAAGATCGCATTCGAGATTGCCTTGCAGCGCTGAAGCCGCGAAAACTCACAAACGGATTTACTCGGGAGGCAGCCGTGCTCATGCCGATATTCGAATGGGAGCGTGAATATTATTTTCTGCTCACACGGCGCACGGAAGAGGTCCAGACCCACAAGGGACAAATATCATTTCCCGGAGGGATGCGGGAAGGCGACGAAGCTCTGATTGAAACAGCCCTTCGGGAAACACTGGAGGAAGTGGGAATCGAGAAGAACAGAATCGAGCCCCTGGGAAGGTTTCACGATTACATTTCAATCCACGGCTACCGGGTCACGCCTTTCGCCGGATTCATCGACGGACCGTTTACAACGGTACCGCAGGTTCATGAGGTTGCCGAAGTGCTGCAGGTCCCGTTCCGAATATTTTGGGATCCCGACAGGCTACGGATAGAAAAGAGGACCGTCGGAGATGGAGAAGAGAATGTGTATTTTTATTCTTATGGGACTTATCAAATCTGGGGACTCACGGCTCGCATAATCAAGGACTTCATGGAAACTCTGAATTTACATGGGGAACGCCCCCAATAGGCAAACATGGATTACAGTCCAATAGGCATTTTCGATTCCGGATTCGGCGGTCTGACTGTCCTGAAGGAGATCGAGCAGGCAATTCCGCAATACGATTTTCTCTACTTGGGCGATAACGCGCGCGCTCCCTACGGAAGCCGCTCTTTTGAAACCGTGCACGCCTATACGCTGGACGCCGTGCAGTGGCTTTTCAAGCAGGGTTGTCCTCTGATTGTTCTCGCATGCAACACCTCATCCGCCAAAGCCCTGCGGACGATCCAGCAGAAGGATCTTCCCCGTCTGGCTCCAGAACGGCGGGTTCTCGGAGTGATCCGGCCGGTAACCGAATCTGTTGGGAAATGGACGCGCTCCGGGCACATCGGCATCCTGGCGACTGCGGGGACAGTGGCCTCGCAATCCTACGTCATTGAACTCAATAAGTACTTCCCGGAAATAACGGTCGTGCAGGAGGCATGCCCCATGTGGGTGCCGCTGGTCGAGAACAACGAATTCGACAACGACGGCGCGGATTACTTCGTGAAGCGTCACATCGATCGGATTCTGTCCGCCGACCCGCTTATCGATACGATCATCCTTGCCTGCACGCACTATCCTCTTCTTCAGGATAAAATCGGTCGCCATCTCTCGCCCGATATCGCCCTGGTGTCCCAGGGAGAAATTGTGGCGCAAAGTCTGGCAGATTACCTGTGTCGTCATCCTGAGATAGGAAATCAGTGTTCTCGGCAAAGCCGGAGAGATTTTTTCACGACTGAAAAAGCTGATTTCTTCAATTCCTCGGCAAGCCTCTTTTATGGCCGTGAAGTTCGCAGCCGCGAAACTCAGCTATCAGCCATCAGCTGTCAGCCATCAGCAAAAGCAGTGTTGCTGAAGGCTGACGGCTGAAAGCTGAGGACTGATGAAACGCTTGCGTAATAAAAACGGTTGCGATAGAAAAGCAGTTCGCTGCAATGCAAGGGGATCCCTATGTATTCGTTTGAGCCAACGGACGAACAAAAAATAGTGATCGGTGCTGCAAAAAAGCTGGCCCTGAAAGAATTCCGCAGCCGGATGCACGACGCGGATGAAAAGAGTGAACCGGCGCCGGAATGGATGCAGGCCGGCTGGGAATTGAGCCTGTTGCCTGCCAGCATATCCGAGGAGTACGGAGGGTTCGGCGAGCACTCGGCGCTCACCTCGGTGCTTGCTGCGGAGGAGCTGGCGTGGGGGGACCTCAGCGCCGCCCTTGTCCTGACGGCTCCCAATCTGGTCGCGCTTCCGGTCTTGCTGTGCGGAACCCAAGAACAGAAGAAACAGATTTTGCCCCTCTTCTGTACGGATTCCTATGTCCATGGTTCGGCCGCTCTTATGGAACCTCATTTCGGATTTGATCCTAATGCTCTCAAGACTCTCGCCTCGAAGCAGGATGGGAAATACGTCATTTCCGGAACAAAATTCAATGTGCCCTTTGCCGCGGAATCCGAGTGGATGCTGGTTTATGCCTCACTCGAGGGGCAATGTCAGGGCTTTCTGGTATCCAGGGGGACGCCGGGTCTGACAGTCAAGGAACGCGAGCAAAACATGGGCATGAACGCTTTCCCTCTTTATGGCGTGGAACTGATCGAATGCGAGGTCCCGGCATCGCAGCGCCTGGGTGGCGAGGAGGGGTGCGATTTTCAGTTTCTTTTGAATTCATCGCGCGCTGCGCTCTCGGCAATGGCCGTGGGAGTCGCCCGCGCCGCGTACGAATTCGCATTGGATTATGCAAAACACAGAAAAGCCTTCGGCGAAGCCATCGCCCAGCGACAGTCTATTGCTTTTACGCTGGCGGAAATGGTCACGGACATTGACGCTGCCCGACTGCTCGTCTGGGAAGCCGCTTGGCGCCTGGACCAGCGAAAAGATGCAACCCGCGAAGCCTGTCTTGCAACGAACTTTGCAAGTGACCTGGCGCTGATGGCCGCGGATCGCGCGCTCCAGATACTCGGCGGGTACGGCTACGTGCGGGATTACCCTGTCGAACTTTGGCTGCGCAATGCGCGGGGTTTTGGTGTTATGGAAGGGATCGCGATTGTGTAGCGGCCTGGAGATATTGGAATGATCAGCTTCGAACTGTCGCAGAGAATAAAAGAACAACAGGAATACGCGGAATCAATTGCTCGCGAGGTCATCCGTCCGCAAGCACGCTATTACGATGATTATGAACACGAGCACGAAGAGCCCCGGGATTTTGAGAAATTCATCTGGGACACAGCGCGCAAAAAGATCGAGAGCTTGAATCCTGCAGCCGTGATCCCGGAAGAACCTTTTATGTTGCAGCTCCATATGACGGAAATGATTTCCTGGGGGGATGCCGGATTTTTTATGTGCCTCCCCTGGCCCGCGCTAGGGGGAAATGCGATCCAAACTACCGGAACCGATGAACAAAGGGCCAGACTGACCGATAGATTTCAGGGAAGCAAACCCACCTGGACGTGCATGGCATTGACCGAAGCGCACTGCGGTTCGGACTCCGGCGCCATCCGCACTCGAGCGGTGCGCGACGGCGACCACTGGGTTCTGAATGGAGAAAAGCTTTTCGTCACCAGCGCCAGAAAGGCGATGATCGATTCAAACGGATTTATGGTCGTATGGGCCACGGTCGATGCCTCCACCGGACGCGCGGGAATCAGACCGTTCTTGATTGAAGCCGGAACCCCCGGGCTGAAAATTACGAAGCTGGAAAAAAAGCTGGGCTACCGGGCCAGTGACACTGCCGTCGTCCTGCTTGAAGATTGCCGCGTTCCGCTCGAAAATCTGCTCGGCGGCCACGAAGGCAAGGGATTCAAGGGCGCCATGAGCACCTTCGATTCGGCTCGGCCTGCAGCGGCCGCCAATGGGATCGGGATCGCCCGGGCCACGTTGGATTTCCTGAAGGAGCAACTGGCGCTGCAGGGAATTAAAATCCGTTATGGAGTGCCCCGCAATCTCCTCAGCTCCATTGAACGGGATATCATTGACATGGAGGCACAGCTTCGGGCCGCATGGCTGCTGGTCGTGAGGGCCGGATGGATGGTCGATCAGCACAAGCGCAATACCCTGGAATCATCCATGTCCAAAGTGAAAGCAGGAGACGTCATTACCAAGATTACTCAGAAGGGGATCGAGCTCATGGGTCCGCTGGGATACTCGCGCAAATTGCTGCTCGAAAAATGGATGCGGGACGGCAAGGTCATCGATCTTTTTGAAGGGACAGGACAGATTAACCGGCTCGTAATAGCGAGACGAATCCTCGGCTATTCGAATAAAGAATTGAAGTGAAATTACGAATTACAAATGACGAATGGAAAACCACCGGTTGCTTCATTCGTCATTCGTAATTCGTCATTCGTAATTGATATGTATCCGCCTGTTGTGATTGGTCTCAATGCGGTGATTGTTGCCGTCACGGAAGAGACTCCTCGAATTCTGACCGTGAAGCGGGCGGAGCACTCTCTGGCCGGAGATCTGAACCCCAAAAAAGAAAACGCGCTGCAGTTTGAGTCGCCGGATGCAATTCCCTTTGGTCCTTTCGACCCCACAATCGATCGAACGCTGGAACTGGGATTGCGCCGCTGGGTACGAGAACAGACAGGACTGGAGCTGGGTTATGTGGAGCAGCTGTACACATTCGGCGATCGGAATCGGGACCCGTCCGAAGGGGAGGGCGGCCCACGCGTGATCTCGATCGCCTACCTGGCTTTGGTCCGTGAAGGAAAGCCGTCCGGCACGGCCGGCGCCAATTGGCGCGAGTGCTATCGCTTCTTTCCATGGGAGGACTGGCGTGCAGGCCGGCCGGAGGTGATCGAAAAGCATATCGCGCCCGTTCTCGATCAGTGGGTCAAAGCTGCCCCGGATTCGAGAACGCAACAAGAACGGCGGGAGCGCAGCGACATCAATTTCGGGCTGGAGGGAGCACCCTGGGTTTCGGAACGAGTTCTGGAGCGTTATGAGCTGATCTATGAGGTCGACCTCGCAACCGAAGCATTGCGCGACAGGGATCATCCCGCGGTCTCTGGTTCTGAAGAAAGTTGGAAGCAGCATTTGGGTCAGGCGATGGCTTTGGACCATCGCCGAATCCTGGCGACGGCGCTGGGTCGGCTTCGGGGCAAGCTGAAGTATCGGCCCGTAGTGTTCGAACTGCTCCCTTCCACATTCACTCTGTTCCAACTCCAGTGGGTTATGGAAGCCCTCGCCGGGGTCCGCTTGCATAAACAGAATTTACGACGTCTTGTGGAAAACGGCGGATTGGTTGAAGGCACCGCACGCTACGATCAGCAGACCGGAGGTCGGCCGGCCGAGCTGTTTCGTTTCCGCAGAGACGTATTGCGCGAACGCCCGGCTCCGGGCGTCGGTCTTCCAGGCATCCGGCACACCGGATAGAAAAGCCGTTTTCCGTTCTCCGTTAAGAGACCGAAAAACGAAAAATGCGTTGAGAGTCTGCCGACAGAAAAAAGCTGCTTGGGACAGTTTGGGTGCGCGACTATAATCGTCCTGGCGTGCTGGGGTATCCGTTGCCAAAGGGAACCGTTCAAGCCAAGGGCGACGGGGCACTAATCCATCGGAATATTTTAGGATGAGGGAGCAATGAAATACCGGCTACTGACAGTTGCGAGAGAGTACGGCAGCGGAGGATCGGAAATTGCGGACATCATTGCGCACGAACTCGGTTGGAGACTTTTGGACAAGGACTTGATCACAGAGATCAGTCGAAGAGAGCAAGTGCCTCCAAGCGAAGTGGCTGCTTTCGATGAGAAAGTCGATCCATGGATTCACCGCATTACACGATCGGCCTGGGGCGTGGCAGCGGACGGGATCTCTCCCATCGCGCCGACCGATATGTTTGACGCCCAGAAGGCAGCCCAGATGGCCAAACGCATCATCGAAGAAGCATGCAAAATGGGGGAATGCGTGGTCGTCGGACGCGGCTCCCAGTGCGTGCTGCGCCGACGAGAAGATGTTTTTCATGCTTTCATTTACGCAAGCCGGGAAGACAGAGTGCGCAGGATCCGCGAACGTGCCGGCTCTGGAACCGACGTCGATGCGCTGATTCGTTCGATGGACGCACAGCGCATGGAGTATGTTCGCCTCAACTACGGAGAGAACTGGCTGAATCCGTATCTATACGACTTGATGATCAACTCCAAGAACCAGCCGGAGAAGGTGGCCCGGCTCATAATATCCGCCATGAGCATGGTCCCGGCAACGCCGGTCTAAAAGCGCGAGACTATGAAAAGCGTAAAACCTGGACATTCACCGAAATCCTCCAATTGCGGCTTAGGGCCTGGTAATGAATAAAGGTTGCATTTTGGCGCGAGCGCCGGGCGGGCAGATGCAAGGCGCCGCGACGCAGGCGATGCGGTGTCATCGTCGAGGAGCGGCAACGAAGCAGATGCCCGCCCGCCGCCGCGCCCCTGCGGGCCGGCAGCAAAATGTAACCTTTATTCATTACCAGGCCCTTACCAGGGGAAGTTCCCTATTCGCCTGGATCCGCATCGGTTCAATCGACATAGAAACAGGCGAATATGGTGGCGTTCCCGATTTGCACTTTAAGAGGAGGAGTTGTGCCTGAAGAACCGGAAATAGAAACTGAGAAGCTGCACGAGGCGATCAAAGAGGAACTCGAACACGGCGGCGGAACTCTTCTGCGCCGGATTGCATTGACGACGGCCCTGTTTGCCGCGCTGGCCGCTCTGGCCTCATTACGTGCGGGTACAACCGTCAATGAGGCTCTCGTGCTCAAAACCGAGGCCGGCAGGCTTCAATCGGAAGCTTCCGATCAGTGGTCTTATTATCAGGCCAAGGGAGTGAAGGCAGCGGTTCAGGAGGCGTCGCGCACCGCATGGCTGGCTATCGGCAAAGAGCCGCCCCCCAATTATGCACAAGCACAGAAAAGATACAGTGAAGAGCAATCAGAAATTCAGAAAAAAGCAAGGGAGTTGGAGGAGGAACGGGATGAGAAGTCAAAAGAAGCTGACCACCTGCTTCATATCCATCACTGGTTCGCCTATGCCGTGGCAATCTTGCAGGTCGCTATTGCGCTCGGTGCGATCGGCGCATTGACGCGGAACCATCTGATCTGGGTCCTCTCGCTCCTGACAGGAGCCGGCGCTTTCGTGCTTTTTGTTCTGGCTGTTTTGCGCTGATTTTCTCAATCAGTCCTTTTTATCCTTTTTTTCCGAATCTTCTTCATCTTTATCTTTCAGAGCGGACTTAAAATTCTTGATTGCTTCACCAAGCCCCTTGCCCAGTTGCGGAATTTTATTCACTCCAAAGATGAGGATCACGATGACCAGGATTACAAGCAGTTCTCCCATTCCAAGCGAGCCAAACATAGATTTCTCCTAAGATTATTTTTCGAACTCTATATTGAATCCTTCTTGGAATCAACAGAGATCCCGGTCGCGGATTTAGATTCAGATTCTTTTTCCAGATCCTTCCGGATCTCCTCTTCCCATGTTTGTTTGAGCTCATTGGAAGCTTTCTTGAACTCCGCAATCCCCTTCCCCAATGACTTGCCGATTTCGGGCAATTTTCGAGGGCCAAAAATAATGAGTGCCAGGATAAAAATCACGAGTATTTCCTGCATTCCCAGAGACCCCATATGCTTCACCTGCTTTCCTGAACATAAATGACAATTCTGCACAATCAGAATTGGCGATGCCTCAATGGTATCAAAACCGCTGAAAGCCAACGCGTATCTTTCGTCGGCGCGGGCATATCTTTCGATAACGGTTCATCGTCTCGGCAGCTCAAAAAGATGGACTCTCTCGGCCGACTACCAGCACATCCAAAACCCCGCATATAATCGCGACCGCGGTCCGTTGTGGGTGGCATCAATCCGCCTTCATTGGGAGTACTAGCTTTCTCGATAGGATGCGTCATGCGGAGGCGTGGAGAAGCGCTAGCGCGCATTTCTCACAGGGTTTCGTGGCGAGGCGGCGCAGACGGGCGTGGATACAAGGCGCGCGACTGAGGGCCCCGCAGACGTATTCGACAGTACGTCGAGGAGCCCGACGGAGCGCAACGCAGTAGACATGCCTGGATGCGCCGCCACAGTAGAAAGCCCGTGAGAAATGCGCGCTAACCCGGTCCTGCTTACGTTTCTTGATCGCGACGCGTACCCAAGGACTGGTTTTGGACAGCAGGATCCGGGGCATCTGAGTTTTCGTCGGCCGGTTGCCGGGTTGCCGGCGACAGTTCCACAACGAATGCGGCTCCAGATTCTGCCGGAATGTAGCGCAAATCTCCCTTAAAGGACCGAACAAACGCCCGTGACAAGTATAATCCGAGCCCGGTTTCGTGAGAACCTTCCTGAAAGGGCCGAAACAGCCGGTCCGGATCGGCAACGCCGCAGCCGGTATCCTGAAAAAGGATGGTCACGCATTGATCTTCCGATTTCGCAGAAATGGCAAGCTCGCGGCGTTTTTGGTTTAGCATGGCTCGTTCCGCATTCTTGGTAAGATTCAGAAAAACCTGAAGCAGACTGTTGCGGTCGGCCCATACCAGGGGCAGTTTCGGCTCGACAGACCACCTTAGTTCAATGCCTTCGTCACGCAGCGAAGGCTCGATAACAATTCGCAATTCATCCAGCAGATCTTCTATTTCGACGCTTGCTGGATGATGCGCGCTCTCACGCAGGTTCATGGTCGCAATGCTTTCGAGCGCCCCCACTAGCGTATGGAGCGCCTCGAAATCCTTGTTTTGCGCCAAACTCCCGTCTCGAGCCAGATTGGTCTGCACCATGGCGATGGCGCCGCAAAGGTTCCGGATTTCATGGGAGACGGCACCCACGAGAATGCGAGAGGCGGCAAGAACTTGATGCAGATTGGATTCTTCCCTGGTTCTCAGATCTTCGGAAGTGTCGATCACCATTGCGGCGAGACGCGATCCCGCGCTCGTCCAATAGGTGGCAAACCAGACGTCCGCGATAAAAACTTCGCCATCTTCCCTTCTGCCGCGGCACTGCATGACGGTCCGGAATGAGCGTCCCTGATGCTCCGGCTCAGGGACATTCGTCAGCGCAGGAAAATAATCGCGAATGGATCTGCCCGGAAGCACGCCCGGCCCCAAGGCCAGCAGCCGATGCACGGCGTCGTTCGCAAGCAGTACATGGCCGTCCGAATCGGCCGTGAAAATCGCGATCGGACTGCTCTCCACCAGCACTTTCAATTGCTCTTCCGCCGATTGGCGCGCATAGCTCTCAGCCTTAATCTGGTTCAGATACTGGATTGCCGTCTGGCGGCCGCGCACAAGTTCGTGGACGAGCAGACCCATCCCTGCGAAAGCCGCAAAAACCAGAACGTTGCGCGGCGGCCCTTCTACAAGATTCCACGGGAAAGAATCGAAAGCTTCGGTGAAAAACGTGCACAGGGCTGCGGTCGTCACGATCTGCAGTCGACTTAAGGCGCTGCCCACGATCAGCATGGGAAATAGGTACAGGAAACCAAGTGGAACCGGAGACTGAATCCGCCAGTCCGCACAGGCGATCACCGTAATCATCAGGCTTGCCTTGAGGATTACCGCCTTTCGCGTGCCACGCAGAAAAAACGAATCCAGATAATCTTTGAGCGAATGCACAGCAGACTCCCGTGTCCAGACCGTCTTGCATTGTAATCCACTGATCCGTCCCGTGCTACTAGAAGAGCCCGATATCCCCAAATCCGCAGGCCCTTATGAGGTCTTCTGCTCAAACTGCTTCGGCTTGAGATGCGGGTTCAGCTCGAATTTTTTTATATGCATGTCTTCCACGGTCAAGCACGGCCGACGAATTCGCTGCTCTGGGTGCTTACGCGGACCAGTTCCCCTTCTTTTATGAAAAGCGGCACGCGCACTTGCAGCCCGGTTTCGAGCCTGGCCGGCTTGGTTGCGCCGCCCGAACCCGAATCCCGCGTCCCGGGTTCGGTCGATGTCACGACAAGATCCACAAACAGCGGGAGCTGCAGCGAAATTGGAACGCCGTTGTATTTGCGCATTTGGAGGGATATCCCCTC
>JBEKKY010000029.1:0-15940 GCA_050010475.1 Acidobacteriota bacterium
AAAGTCCAGGGTGGCAGGCCAACGCGCGGAGCTCCGGTTACAGCGCTGGAAGGAGTTGTCGGCAGCCCCACGCCTGCTCCTCACGTGAACTGGATGAACATGAAGGGTCCAATTGCGGATGGATTGGATGTTGCGGAACTCAGCATGCTTGAACTGAAGCACCGCAAGGCTCTTTGGGCTAATCTCGAAAGGGCCCAAAAAAAACCGGGCGCCGAGCAGGCTTTTCTGCTCGAGACAGCTCCACAAATGGGGGTCCGGCTCACCCGGCTGTTGGGAGGCACAAAAAGGCTCACGCTTCAGGAAGCAAAGTCGGGTGCGAAATTCAAGGACGTGATCGGCTACGGGGGAACATACGGCCTGGCGCCGGAATTCCAGATCCCCTATGGTTGCCTGGTCCCGTCCAAGCTGGAGAACCTCCTCGCAGCCGGCCGCTGTGTGTCGTCCGAGTTTGAGCTGGCCGATACGCTTCGACTGATTCCGATTTGCTGGGTGACAGGCCAGGCTGCAGGCGTTGCTGCGGCGCTATGCATTCAAGACAAATGCAAGCCGCGCGAGGTTAGCGTCGGCAAACTGCAGAACATCCTGCGGCAGCAGGGAGCGTATCTGGGATGATGAGCGGGAAGCGCTTGCCGCGCTTAATTATACAAGTCATCTGTTTTGCATGGGCAAGCGCGCTGTTGTGGCCTGTTGCGTCATGGAAAAGTGCGCCTAAACTTGTCCCCCAGGTCAGTCCATTTGCGGCAATTTGCTCCAGCATAGCTGTGCATGCAATCAGTATCGGAGGCGGAATCGGACTTGTTTTCGCCTGTGCCGCTATCGTGAAGCGCAGGTGGTTCTGCCGGTATGCATGCCCGACGGGATTGCTGCTCGAGGGCTTTGCTGCCATCGGTTTTCGAAAAAGCTCCTGGTGGCGCTGTTTCCCGGCCATCGGGCGTTATGCGGCACTGGTGACCTTGGCGGGGGCTGTCATAGGTTATCCGGTGCTGCTCTGGATGGATCCGCTCTCGATCTTCAGCAGCACTTTTGGGTTGCGGAGCGCGGATACTGCCGTTGCGGGAATTCTGGCCGGTCTGGGATTGGCAATTCTCGCTCTGCTGAGCCTGACATCCGGCCAAATCTGGTGTGCGCGGATATGCCCATTGGGCGGCTCCCAGGACCTTCTGGCTGCGGCGGGATCGCTATGGAAGTCAAAAACCGATGCAGTAGCCACGGCTGCTCCGGTCAGTATAGGTTTTCTGGCCCGGCGGAGTTTCCTCATGGGGGCAGCCGGAATCGGGATTGGTTTTTGGTGTGAGAGGTTGGGGGCGGCGCGTGGTGAACACGCGCCGTTGCGGCCGCCGGGGGCGGTTGACGAGAAACATTTTACCGGTCTCTGCATCCGTTGCGGCAATTGTGTCCGGGCGTGTCCGTCGAAAATAATTCACGCCGACATGGGACAGGCTGGAATTGCAGGCCTGCTTGCGCCGACGATTCGATACGAAAAGAAATATTGTCTGGAGGATTGTCGCGCCTGCACGCAACTCTGTCCCAGCGGTGCAATCCGGGAAATGGATTTGAAGCAGAAGCGCCGGTATGTAATCGGCGAAGCCCTGGTGGACGGTTCTCATTGTCTGGTTCCGTTGGGCCGGAAGGATTGCGACCTCTGTGTGCGAGCCTGTCCTTTTGATGCCGTTCACATACGCTGGGATGAAGAGCGTTATGTTGCATATCCCGTGGTGAGCACGGGAAAATGCAATGGTTGTGGCGCCTGTGAGGTTGTCTGTCCGACAGACGACTTCAAGGCCATCCGGGTGTGGAAGAGAATAGACTGACGGGTCGCCGGGAGCGCCGGCATCTCGCCGGCTTTTGCAGCGTTTTAGAAATCTATATTGCTCCATGTACGCTATAAAAGAGCCGGCGAGACGCCGGCGCTCCCGGCTGTGTTGGTCACCTAAGATTGGAGAAAACAATGCGCAAAGAAACGCAGTGTGTTCATGCCGGCAAATATCGAGATCAGGCAACGCGGGGGACCAATACTCCCATTTTTACCTCATCCGCATTTGAATATCTCGACAGGGAAGAGACGCTGTATCCTCGATATTACAATACTCCAAATCAAGATGCCGTGGTGCGCAAGGTTTGCGCTCTTGAAGGGGCGGAAAGCGGAATCGTGTTCAGTTCCGGTATGGCCGCCATTAGCACGACGGTTCTCTCGCTGGCGCAATGCGGGGAACACGTTGTGATGCTGGATGAGCTGTACGGGGGGACTCATGCGTTTGCAACCGATACTTTCGATCGATTTGGCATACGCTACTCCTTTGCTGCGACGGATGCGGACTCGGTAATCCGGGCAGTTTTGCCGGAAACGAAAGTGATTGTCATTGAATCTCCGACGAACCCGCTTCTCGGCATCCTGGATATTCGACAGGTTGCAGAGTTCGCGCGGAGTCGCGGAATAGCGACTGTAATAGACAATACGTTTGCATCTCCCGTGAATCAGAATCCAATTGGGTTTGGAATCGATGTCGTGGTTCACAGCGGCACAAAGTACTTAGGCGGCCACAGCGATCTATGTTGCGGCATTGCGCTGACGTCGGCGGCCCTTACCGAGCGCATCCGGCGAATGGCTCGGCATCTGGGAGGGAGCCTGAATGCGATTACGTGTTATCTGCTGGAGCGAAGTTTGAAGACACTCGTGTTGAGGGTGGAAAAGCAATCTGCCAATGCCTTGAGAATTGCCGAATTCCTGGCCGCGCACAGCGCAGTGCGCAAGGTCAACTATCCGGGGTTGCCCGGTTTCAAGGGACACTCGATCGCCCGGTCGCAGATGAGCGGCTTTGGAGGGATGCTCTCTTTTGAGTTGAATGGCGATTCCGGATTTCCGACGCCTTTTCTCCGGCGTTTGAAACTCATCACGCCAGCTGTAAGTCTGGGAGGCGTCGAGACGCTCATTTGCTGCCCGGCTCAGACCTCGCACTCCAAAATCTCGGTGGAGGAGAGAAGGCGAATCGGTATTAACGACTCTTTGCTGAGGCTGTCGGTTGGGATAGAGAACGTGGAAGATTTAATCGAAGATCTCGGGAATGCAATAAAGGGTTAACGCGTTTACGCGTTCACGGGTTTACGCGTTAAAAACGCGTGAACTCGTAAACGCGTAAACGGCAGTTCCTACTTAATTCCCGCGTAATATTTCTGCAGCGGAACCACTTCCGGCGCTTTCTGCCGGTATGCTGCTAGTCCCTTCACCGCTGCTCTGGCCGCAGCCATGGTTGTAATGTAGGGAAGCTTGTGTTTAATCGCTGCCTTACGAATATAGGAGTCATCGGATGTGCCGCGTTTTCCTATGGGCGTATTGATGACGAGTTGAATCTCGCCGTTCTTGATCGCATCCACGATATTCGGCCTTCCTGCGCTCATTTTTGAGATCTTATCGCACTCGATTCCGTATCGGGCGAGGTACTGCTGCGTTCCTTCTGTGGCTCTGATTTTGAAGCCGAGCCTGCGGAATTCCCGAGCCAGTTCCAACGCCTCGCTTTTATCGGCATCGGATACGGAAATCAGCACGGTCCCTTTCTGCGGAAGGAGTTGTTCAGCGGCCTCCTGCGCCTTGTAGAATGCAAGTTCAAAAGAGTCGGCCAATCCAAGCACCTCTCCGGTGGAATGCATTTCAGGACCAAGGATCGGGTCGACTCCAGGAAGCATGTTGAAGGGGAACACTGCTTCCTTTACGCCGTGATGCGCGATGGTTTTGCGTGTCAGGTGCAGGTCGGCCAGCTTTTCGCCCAGCATTATTCGTGTAGCGAGGCGAGCCATTGGAATATTGCAGACCCTGGATACAAGCGGAACAGTTCGCGATGCGCGGGGGGTGACCTCCAGGACATAAACCTCGCCGTGGGCAATCGCGTATTGAATATTGACAAAACCCTGAACCTTCAGCTCAATGGCGATTCTCTTTGTATACTCCTCAATCGTTTTTTGCTGCTCTTCCGGAATGCTGACGCATGGCAAAACGCAGGCGGAATCACCCGAATGAATCCCGGCTAATTCGATGTGCTCCATGATTGCGGGAATAAAAGCGCTTTTGCCGTCGGAAAGTGCGTCGACTTCGACCGCGAGCGCGTTTTCCATAAACCGGTCAATCCGGATGGGGACATCGGGCCGGGTCTCGGTTGCACGGGACACATACAAGGATAGATCATCGCGATCGTGTAAAACCCCCATGCCTTCGCCGCCGAGCTCAGAGTATGAGCGAGCCACGAGTGGGTATCCGGTCGTATCGGCGAAATCAACCGCTTCGCCGACGCTGCGCACGATTCCGGATGAGGGCTGAGGAATTCCAAGCTTCTGCATGATTGAGCGGAAACGGTCGCGGTCTTGAGTGAGATCAATGGAATCGGTTAGAGTGCCGAGAATTTTGACGCCGGCCTGCTCCAGCTTTCGGGAGATGTTGAGAGGCGTCTGGCCGCCCAGTTGCACGATTACCCCTATCGGGTTTTCCGCATTGCAGATGCCCAACACGTCTTCTACGGTGAGTGGCTCGAAATAAAGACTGCTTGAAATATCCGCGTCGGTCGACACAGCTCCCGGATTGCAGTTGACCATGATCGCATCATACCCGAGATTCCGCAGGGCAAAGGCCGCGTGCACGCAGCAATAATCACATTCAATCCCTTCTCCAATCCGGTTGGGACCGCCTCCCAGGATCATCACTTTCTTGCGGCTGCCGGCCGCGATCTTGGCGCCAGGATCAGGAGCATTATAGGTAGAGTAGTAGTATGGAACTGCATTCTCGATGCCTGAAACGGAGATGGATTTCCGTGCTCCGATCATTCCAATTCCAACCCTTTGGTTTCGAACCCTTTCTTCCGGAATTTCAAGAAGCGTGGCGATGTACGCATCCGCAAAACCGTCCTTCTTCGCCTGGACCAGCAGGTCATCCGGAACATTGCCTCCTTTGTATTTCAGAATCTTCTCTTCAAGTTCGACCAGCTCCTTCAGTTGCTGGATATACCACGGTTTTATGTTCGTCTGTTGGCACAGCTCTTTTAAATTAGCCCCCTTGCGTATGGCTTCGTAGACCATGAAAATACGCTCGCTCGAGGGATGCCATAACAATGCCATCAGATCCGATAGAGATTTATGATTGAAGCCCTTTGCAAATCCGAGCCCCATGCGTCCGGTTTCGAGCGCCCGAATCGACTTTTGCAGGGCTTCCTTAAAACTCTTTCCGAAGGCCATGATTTGGCCGACCGCATGCATCTGGACGCCCAGCCGGTCTTCGGCGTCTTTGAATTTATCGAACATCCAACGGGCCGCTCGGATGGCCACATAATCAAGCTGCGGGATGTATTTCTCCAGACTTCCTTCTCGCCCATGGGGGATTTCATCCAATGAAAGCCCGCAGGCAAGAAGGGAGGAGACAAGTGCAATAGGAATTCCCGTCGCTTTGGATGCGAACGCCGAGGTTCGTGAGGCGCGGGTGTTTATTCCAACCGCCACAATGCGCTGGCTTCCGGGATCGTACGCATACCGGATTCCGGCCCCGCCGATAAGGCCGATCTCATCTACAATCCTATAGGAGTAATCCTGAAGTTTCGCCTGCAGCTGAGGATCAATGGTGAGCATAGGCGTGGCGCAGAATGAATCGCCGCTGTGGATGCCCATGGGATCGATGTTTTCGATGAAGCAGATTGTTATTTTCTGCCCTTTGCCATCCCGCACGACCTCGAGTTCGAGCTCTTCCCAACCTTCGAGCGATTCTTCTATGAGAGCCGGGCCAATAGAACTTGCCGAGAAGGCGCGGCTTGTCACTGCCTGGAATTCTTCCGGGTTGAACACAATCCCCGCCCCTGTTCCGCCCACGGTGCAGGACGGCCGGATCACGCAGGGGAAATCGACTCTTTCGAGAATGCGTTCAGCCTCTTCGAGGTTTCGGACGATTTCACTCCTGGCTGTTTCAATTCCCAACCCTGCCATCATGTCTTTAAAAGCCTGCCGGTCCTCACAGCGTTCAATGGAATTGGCTTGCACGCCGATGATCCGAACGCCGTATTTCTCCAGAATTCCGGCCTTCGCAAGCTGGGACGTGATATTCAGCGCGGTTTGTCCCCCCAGATTCGGGAGCAGCGCATCCGGGCGTTCTGCGGCGATGATTTTTTCAATTGAATTTAGATTGAGCGGCTCAATATAAGTGGCATCGGCCATGCCGGGATCGGTCGAGACGGTGGAAGGATTGGAATTGACCAGAACAATCCGGTAACCAAGTTTGCGCAGCGCCGTGCACCCCTGCGTGCCGGAATAATCGAATTCGCACCCCTGCCCGATAACGATGGGACCGGAACCGATAATCAGGACTTTGTTGATATCGTTACGTTTTGGCACGGGACTCTCCTTGTATGATGGCGTTCCTTCCGAGCGTCTAATCTCGATTTATTCCTGATGCCTTTTGCTGTAATAACTGCGAATCGCCTCCAACAGGGATGCGATCGTATTCTCTTTCGGAACTATCTCGGCGCGTTTTCCCAACAGCTCTACAGTGCTCCCCGTCACGGGGCCTATGACGGCGACGGTGGATTCCAAAAGCATTCTTTTCCCATCTTCCTGCCCGAGAATTTCAATCATATTCCTTACAGCGGAGGAACTTGTGAACACAATCAAGTCCGGCCTTGTGCCGCTTAATTTCTCAAGACTGTCTTTTTCCAATTCTGCGCGAACGGTCCGATAGCAAGGCACAACATCGACCTGAGCTCCGGCGGCCTGAAGCTCAGCCGGCAGCAATTCCCGTCCCTCTTTGGCGCGCGCCAACAAAATGCGGCATCCTGCGAGCGAGCGGAGTCCTCCGGATTGCTTTCCAAGCGCCTCGACCACACCCTCAGCAATAAACTTCTCGGGAACAAGCGCGACTTCATGCCCGAATTCGCGTGCGGCTTTTGCAGTTGCGGGCCCGATCGCGCATATTTTAGGCATGGATTGAAGGCCAACTTCGATGCCGCGCTCATTCATGCGCTGCAGGAAGAAGCTGACTCCATAGGCACTGGTAAAAACTATCCAGGAGTATTCATTCAATGAAGCAAGCGCCCGATCCAGCGGCTGTTTATCCTCAATCTCCTTCACTTCTATAACGGGGAAAGGAAAAACGCTGCCGCCCATTGCTTCCAGTCCGGCCGCTAATTCAACCATTTTTTTTGCGCTGCAAGCCACAACGATGGTGCGGTTCAACAGCGGTTTGGTTGAATATTTCGTGGCCATAATCCCCTAAAAATCGTTTACGGGTTTACGCCTTAACGCGTAAACCTACAATGCGTCCAGGATGGCGCGGCCTCCATTTTCAAGAATGCGGCGAGCCAGAGATTCGACGGCTTCGTTTATCCTATCGGGCTTTTGCCGAACCGAATCCCGGATGATTCTTCGGCCGTCCGGAGATGCGACCAGCCCATCCATTTCAATCAAATCCCGATTCAACTCCGCATAAACCGCAACCGGGACATTGCAGCCTCCGCCCATGAACTGCAGGAAAAGGCGCTCCGCAGAAACGGCCGCCGCGGTGGGCGCATGATTCAAGACAGACGCCATGTCAGTCGCGCGCGAATCGTCAACGCGCGTTTCAATTGCCAGCGCCCCCTGGCCCGGGGCCGGAAGCATTTGCGCGAACTCAATTCGCGAAGAAATTCGCGTGTGCAGGCCCAGGCGGTTGAGACCGGCGCAGGCAAGGACGATCGCGTCGTATGCTCCGTCCTGCAACTTTTTGAGACGTGTATCCACATTGCCGCGAATGTCCAGGATTCTAAGGTCCGGCCGAAGAGCCAGCAATTGAGACTTTCGGCGAATGCTTCCGGTGCCCACGAGAGAGCCGGAAGACAGTTCTGACAAGCTTGCAATCTTGTTTGCAATGAAGGCATCTCTTGCATCTTCCCGTTCAGGCACTGCTGCGATCCGGAGTCCGTCTGGAATGGAAGTCGGCAGATCTTTCATGCTGTGGACCGCGATATCGATTTCCTTCTCGGTCAATGCTTGTTCCAGCTCTTTTACAAATACGCCGACTGATGATGAGGAGCGGATCGATACAGTGGGATTTTTGTCCGCCGAAGTCTTGATCACGTGAATCGTCACTTCAGCATCTGGAAAATGCCTCAGGATCTGATTTTGAACCCATCCGGCTTGAGCCAAGGCCAGAGCCGATCCGCGGCTGCCGATAATAATCATTTTAGTAGACTGATTCATGTGCGGACGGCTCTCCAGAGCCGTCCGGGTGTTTTCGTTAAACGGTGTGCGACGGGTCTGGAGACGCGTCGCCACAAAATTCTATTCCGGCGCATCTTTGGTTTTGAGAATGCGCTCAATCAAATCCATGTAAGCAGACTGGTTCAGCGAATCCGGCTGGCTTCTCAACTGTATGACCAGGGGGTGCGCAATTTTTCCGGCAATCCGCGAAATCATCGTTTCCAGCTCCTGAACTTGCTTGGCTTCCTGCGGGCCGATTTTCCTGAGATATCTGTCGAGCTCGATTTTGCAAATTTCCTCGATCCGACCCTGAACCTGTTGAACTACAGGGCCCACCTTGCTGGATTTGGCCTTGGCGCAAAACGCCTGGACTTCCTGATCGACAATTTTCTCGGCCTTTGCCGCCGCCTTGGCCCGCTGGTGAAAGTTGGCTTCCACTACTGCCGCCAGGTCATCAATATCGTAACTAAAAACGTTCGCGATCGTTCCGATCCCGGGATCGATATTTCGGGGAACCGATATGTCGATAAATGCAATTGGTGCGTTTTTGCGATCATGCATGGCTCGCTGAACCATGGAGCGATCGATCAGCATTTCCGACGCTCCCGTGGAGGTAATCACAATATCGACTCGTGAAATCCACTCGCTCAGATCGGCAAAAGGGACAGCGATTCCGTTAAAGCGAGCGGCCAGGTCCCTGGCTGCTTCCGGGCTGCGGTTGGTCAGGTAGATGGCTTTCGCTCCAGTATCGGCGAGGTGCCGGATAGCGGTTTCTCCCATTTTCCCGGCGCCCACGACCAGAATGCTTATTTTTTGGAAATCTCCAAATATTTTGCGAACCAGTTCCACGGCTGCGGAGCTGACCGAAACCGGATATTCTCCGATGCTGGTTTCGGAGCGCACGCGCTTCGCAATCCGGAATGCCCACTGCAGGAGACTGTTCAAGGCAGATCCCACAGTGCGGAGATCCACGGCCGTGCTGTAACAGGATTTCAGCTGTCCGAGAATCTGGGGCTCTCCGAGGACCATCGAATCCAGGGAACTGGCCACACGGAAAACATGCCGCACCGCCTGCTCGTCTCGATAGCGATAGAGCTTCGTCTGAAGCTGCGGTAATGCGACTCCGCTGGATTCGGAAAGAAATGATTCGATGGAAGAGACGACATCCGACTGAGGATCGGCGCGGGCAAGGACTTCAACCCGGTTGCAGGTCGAAACAATCATTGATTCCAGGATGCCCGGGTAAACGGATAGCCGTTTCAATCCCTCCGGCAACTGCGCCGCATTGAAAGATGCCAGTTGCCGGATATCCAGTTTTGCCGTCCGGTGGTTCAAGCCCACGAGTACAAGATTGAACATCTAAAAACCTACGCCTCGATAGTTGCTGGCAGCCGTCAGGTGCATAAAAGGGAAGATCAAGAAAGAGCTGAACGGCCTGGCCGCAGTGCGTCAGCATTTTCTATAAATACTTATGTAGTCCCCAATTGACTGCGAACGTAACCAGGGTTGAAGCAAACCCGATGATACTGATGTAAGCGGCGCGCCGCCCGCGCCCTTTGGCTGCAAAGCGATAGTTCACCAGAATCAGGTAAATTCCCCACGTGACCAGGGACGCTGTTTCCTTAGGATCCCAGCTCCAAAAGTGGCCCCATGCATGCTGAGCCCAGATGGCTCCCGATATGATTGTGAGGCTCATCGAAACAAACCCCACCAACAAAAAACGGCGAAACAGCTCATCGCACACTTTCAGGGAAGGGAGGCGGAAATACAGAAACCGGAAATTCTTCTCCTTTAGTTCATTCTCCTGAATCAGGTAAATGACGCCTGAAATAAAAGTCAGGAAGAATGCGGCATAAGCCAGAAACGCGACGCTTACGTGGAAATGAAGCCAGCCGCTGTTCATCCACGCCGGAAATTCGCGATTTTCTGCCCAGATTACCTGTGAAAATATAGTCAAAAGGGAAACGAGCGGAAGAACAAAGGCGCCAAGGGCGTTACTCCGGTACCGGACGTTCGCGATAATAAACGTCAAGGATATGCACCAGGCGAAAAAGCAGAGGGATTCCGGCAGGTTGGTAATCGGGAAGTGCTGCCGTTGCACACTGAGCAATACGAGTGAGAGCGTATGAAAGGCGAAGCCGCAGGCCACCATTCCCAGAGCAATTTGAACGAATATTTGCCGCTTCTGGCAAAAGCCAAAGATGGAATGCAGCAACCCCACGGTATAGAGAGCAATCGTGATAAATAATGTCCAGCCCATGCAATCTGCCTAAGAAACGGAAATTCTATCATTTGTAATACCGACAAGGCAAATTCACGAGCACATGAAATCGGGGTCGGGGTCGGGATCGAGAGCGTAAAGAACGATTCCGATACCGACCCCGAAAGAGCAGTGAGCTTTTCTGGCACGCTTCTGGTTGGGCATGTTATATTGAACGACTCAGGATGGAAATAGACTGTGGAATTTCTTCGAAATATTGACGTCGGAACGATTGCGATTCAATTTGCGGTTTTGCTGTTTTCGCTTAGCATTCATGAGGCGTCGCATGCCTGGATGGCGGATCGTCTGGGCGACTATACCGCACGATACCTCGGACGAGTGACTCTCAATCCGATTCCGCATATTGATCCGATCGGAACGATATTGTTTCCTCTGCTCCAGTTCTTTGTGCATTTTCCCTTGATTGGTTGGGCGAAGCCGGTTCCGATTAATTCCGCGCATCTGCGCGATCCGCGCAGGGATCAGATATACATCTCCATTGCCGGACCTGGTGCGAATCTCCTGGCAAGTGGAATTGCCTTTTCCCTTCTTCTCATTTTAAAAATAACCTCGACGCAAGCTCGGAGATTCATCGAACTCGGACTCATTCCCGGGAACGGATCGGTCTTAGCGCCGGTTCTCATGATTCTTTACTACGCGATGATCATCAATCTGCTGCTTGCTGTTTTCAATATCATTCCAATCCCGCCGCTGGATGGGCACTGGATTTTGTATGGATTGCTTCCCGCCAATGCAGCGGCTGCTTTTCAGCGCATGGGCTCCTATGGGTTTATTATTCTGTACGCCCTGATGTTCACAGGCGCTCTGAGGTTTATTCTAATTCCCATGGGACTGGTCGTCGGTCTCTTGCGGGCGCTTTAGGATTCATTTAAATCATGGAAAATGGCGAGAATCTGAATCCGGATTTCCAGTCCTCCACTGAAGGCTCGGGAATCACAATCCGCCTGGAAGCTTTTGAAGGACCGCTCGATCTTCTTCTGCATCTGATCAAGAAAGAGGAGATCGATATCTGGAATATTCCTATCGCGCATATCACCGAGCAATACCTGGAATACCTGGGGATCATGAAGGATCTGAACATCAATCTGGCAGGCGAATGGATCATGATGGCCGCGACCCTGATTTATATTAAATCCCGGATGCTGGTGCCTCAGGAACAGACCAATGAAGCGCAGTCCGAAGAGGAGGACCCCCGTACTGAGCTTGTTTACCAGCTGCTGGAGCATCAAAAATTCAAGAATGCCGCGGAAATGCTCTACACCCGGGAGGAAGTCGAGAATGCTGTGTGGGCTAAACCGCCTGACGATGTTCTCGAAGACGGCAGCGAAGTCGTCGCCGTCACTCTTTTCGAACTTTTGCGCGCCTTTCATGAGGTTGTTGAGCGCTTCGAAGCGCAGCGCGTCCTGGAGGTAAACAACGAAGAGGTCACGGTCGAGGAGAAGATTGCGGACATTCGGAAACGCTTTGTCATCCAGGACAAAATGCTATTTTCGAGTTTTTTCAGCGAGGCCCGTTCGAAGCGCCACCTGGTTGTGCTTTTCCTTGCGCTGCTCGAATTGGTCCGCATGCACGAGGTCTTCGTCTACCAAAAGAAGCCGTTCGAGGAAATTCAAATCTGCAAAGTGAAGGAAAAAGTCTGAGCCATGGAAATAGCCGAAATGCAGGCCGTGATGGAAGCGATCATCTATGTGGCCGATGATCCGATAAAACCGGAACAGTTCAGAGAAATCTTTCCCGAGGAACCGGCGGAATTGATTGAGCAAGCGCTGAAAAGCATGATCGATGCTTTCAATGCACGCGCGGGCGGAATGATCATCCGGGAGGTGGCGGGCGGCTATCGAATGACCACCCGGCCCGAACACCACGAACAAATCCGCGCATACCTGAAAACACGGCCCAACGCCAAACTGTCGATGGCCGCCCTGGAGACGCTTGCAGTCATTGCCTACAAACAGCCCGTAACGCTTGCCGAGATCCTGGCCATCCGTGGCAAGAAATCCTCAACAGCGCTCCAAACCCTGCTGGAGAGGAAATTAGTGGCGATCCTCGGGCGCAAGCCTGTGGTTGGCAGACCGATTTTGTATGGGACCTCAAGGGAATTCCTTATTCATTTTGGGCTGAAGAACCTTTCCGATCTTCCCACATTGGAGGAGTTTGCTCAAATGGCCGGCGAGCAGCTGTGACGCCATGAAAAGCGAAGAACGGCTACAAAAAATTATTGCAGCCGCGGGTATTGCATCACGCCGAAAGGCGGAACTTCTGATTCGGGAAGGCAGAGTCACCGTCAACGGACAAGTCGTTACGCAGTTGGGCGCCAAGGCGGATCCGAATCGCGATTACGTCAAAGTGGACGGGAAACTCATCCGCGAAGCCTCTCAAAAAATATACATACTCCTGAACAAGCCGCGAGAGGTGATTTCTTCTGTGGCGGATCCCCAGGGAAGGACCAAGGTGACGGACCTGGTGAATGTGCGGACGAAGATCTTCCCGGTCGGACGGCTTGATTACAATTCGGAAGGACTCATTCTACTGACGAATGACGGAGGGTTTTCCAGAATTGTAACTGCCGCGGGAAAACATATGCCCAAAGTGTATAAGGTCAAGGTGCGATCGACTCCGGAGGTATCCCAGCTCGAACGGCTGCGGGAAGGGATGCGCCTGAAAGCGGGAATAAAACTGGCGCCGTGCAAGATTGTGCCGTTGAAGGAAAGCACGAACAGCTGGTACGAGGTCACTCTGGTTCAGGGGAAAAACAGGCAAATCCGAGAGATGTTTGAAGAAATCGGTCATCCTGTTGTCAAGCTGCGGCGGGTAAGGATCGGATTTCTTACCGACCACGGGTTGGAAGCGGGGCAATACCGACACCTAACCAGAGGCGAAATTGAGCGGATATTGCGACTGGCTGAAAGGCTCTAAAAAACGCCACGGATATCACTGATTTGGCCGGAGCGCCGGCGTCTCGCCGGCTCTGTTCATGTGGATATGAAGCATCTTTCGAAATGGTGCGAATGAGCCGGCGAGACGCCGGCGCTCCCGGCGATTTTGATCCGTGTAATCCGTGCAATCCGCGGTTAAAATATCTTGTGAAATCGCAGGAGCCAATGTGTTCACCGGAATAATCGAAGAAATGGGTCGCATTCAAGAACTGCGCTTCCTATCGCAGGGTGCAGTAATCACCGTTGGCGCCGGGCTTGTTGCCGCAGATCTGAAGATCGGTGACTCCATATCGGTCAACGGCGTGTGCCTGACCGCAACCCGTATAGGCGCGGGCTTTTTTGTTTGCGACATATCTGCCGAAACACTGCGAATCAGCAGTTTCAAGCATGCCAAGCAGGGAAGCTGTGTCAATTTGGAGCGCTCGCTGAGGGTCGGCGACCGGTTGGGAGGACATTTCGTCCAGGGGCATGTGGACGGAATCGGCCGGTTGATATCCAAAACTGCAAGCGGTGAGGGTTTTGAGATGTCATTTGACTTTCCCCGCGAGCTGGAACGATACATGGTTTACAAGGGATCTCTTGCCGTCAATGGAATCAGCTTGACAATTTCTTCCCTTTCCAAAGGAATTTTCTCCGTCGCCGTTATTCCGCACACGTTCGAATCGACGAACCTCAACCAATTGATCATTGGTGACCTCGTGAACCTTGAGGTGGACATATTGGGAAAGTATTTCGAGCGCTTCTTTCAGTTGGGATTGAGACAAACTGAAAGGAACACGTCCCGGATTACGTCTGAATATCTAAAAGATCAGGGTTTTTGATATGGGAACTTTTTCCAACCGGTTCCGGTGTGCGGTCTTGGTTTCTTTTGCCGCGGTCGCGTTGGGATTTTCCGCAGGGGAAGTTCGCTTGCCCGCTTTTGGCCGGGACACCGTGCTGGTCTGGAAAAGCGAAAATCAAGGATACAGCGCAGAATTTGTCGTGCGGATTGCGGAATTTTCTCCGGATCGGTTCCTGGAGTGGGAAGATTCAAAAACGCAGGGGACCATCTTTATCCCGAATCGTGACATCCTGTCTGCAAAGGGCTTTGTCAGCTCGGCTCTTTTCGGATCCGGAATGGACACCAAGGGAAAAGACGTCACCACCCTGTGGCTGAGCCAGCGGATTTATCGGGAGCTGAAGGAGAAGAAAAAAGCCAAATGCGACTTGGACGGCGTTTCCGCCGTGCTGGCATATCAAGGGGAGGACCAAGTCACGGTTGAGGTGAACCGGGCATCAATGGCGCTTCCAGCCATTAAGGTTTCCGACGACCGCGGATCGGAGCGATGGTTCCTGGACCGGGAAGAAAATCCATTGATGCTGAAACATACGGTGCGCCAATTTACCCAAGTCCTTGCCAGCATTACGACGGATCGGCCGAATACGCTGCGCTGGATTAAGGGAAAGAAGCTTGCCAATATCCCACAGTAGGAATCCTCCGGTCCTCAAGCCCTAAACCCTCACCGTTGAACTCAAAGGCTCGAAGACTCAAAGACTCCAAGGGAGGACGCGATTGAGCTCCGGGTTAGCTGAACCAGCCTGTCCCGGTCTTCCAGTGTCATCCCTTTGGTCTCGATCGGATCGTGGAAAATTACTTGGATACGTCCCGGGCGAATCCCATACTTTCCCGGCGGCTGAACCTTTGCGCTATCCAGGATAGTGACCGGAACAACGGGAGCCTGGGCTTCGATAGCCATGATGAAGACTCCCTTCTTAAATTCGCCCAGACGTCCGTCTCTGCTTCTGGTCCCTTCAGGGAAAGCCAAAAAAGACTTGCCGGCGGCCAGCAGTTTCGAACCGTACGCGATAGCCGCGCGGGCCTTTTGGGGATTCGAACGCTCGATCGGAATGAACTTCAACTGCCTCAGGACCAAGGAAAGGACCGGCAATTTCATCATTTCTTTCTTGATCAGGGCGCTCCAGTCACGCGGTATCGCATGAACCAGAACCGGAGCGTCGAAATTCCCCTGATGGTTGGAGAGGAAAACATAGGTTGTGCCGGGAGCTAATTTCTCTCGCCCTCGCACATCCACTCTGACTCCGCACATCCAGCCCGCCGCCCGTATGCAGAAGCGGGCGAGCCGGTAAATCAGCGCGCTGTTTCCTGACATAAGCGTCCATAGCATGCCGAAAGGCGCCATGATAAGTACATACAGGCCCACAAAAAGATATACGAGGGTTGCTTGAATCATACAGTGCACGATTGTAATTCGGGAAGTCAGAATTCAGAAGTCAGAAGTCATTGCCGGGAGCGCCGGCGTCTCGCCGGCTCTTTTACAAATACGGAGCAGAGCATTTTTCGAAACACTGCAAATAAGCTGGCGAGACGCCGGCGCTCCCGGCAATGGCTTCTGAATTCTTTGGTAATCCTTCGATTTTCTGTGATTTTCGATATCATTGATGATTAAATAATGGTTTTTGCAATGAGGTGATGTTTTGGGATTCAACAGCGTTGAAGAAGTCATCGAAGATATCCGACAGGGGC
>JBEKKY010000030.1:0-17240 GCA_050010475.1 Acidobacteriota bacterium
GATCATCGCGTCCATCGCCATTCCAGAGGATTTGGAGCGGGTTCCGGTCGGATCGCTGATAAAGGATCCAAACTCCTTTGCGAGGCGCATGGTTGAAGTATCCTGGCGTTTGGCAGTTCTTAAAGAGGATGTCTCCCTTTGGGATAGCACTGTTCAGAGTAAGCTCGACGCTTGGATTATTTTTGCGGAGGGCTGGGAAGAGCGGAGCCCCAATCTACGGTGAAGGAAGTGAATAAGTTGCAGCGCAAATCGGGTTTTTTGTTCCCGCATTGAGGTTCAAGCACAATGCAGTTAAACTTTCGGGAAGCCGATGCAGTGCAGGAAGGCATATTGAACACGAATTCAGATCCAACCATGGATGTCAGAATATGGTTGATAGTAATTTTGTTGCTCCTGGCTTGCATTCCATCACAGCACGGAGCAGGTTCCCAGGCGGTTCGGAGATGTGTAGCGCATAGAAAAGCGAATAATCTCCGGAGCCGATTCGGGAATCACCGAGGACGGGCAGGTTTCCCCAAAGAGGAGGAAATAAGATGCAGCATTCAATTCGCATTCGCGCGTTTTGGGCGTTTATCCTGCTGATTGCCTTTTTCCTGGTTCCGGAATTCCATGCAAAAGAACCCAAGCTGAAAGCGGAGGACATTGTGGCCAAACACCTGGCCACAATTGGAACTCCGGTAGCTCGCGGTGCAGTTAAAAACCGGATTGTGGAAGCAACTGTGCGGTTGCGCTTTATTCAAGGTGGCGTCGGCCAATTTGTAGGGAAGGCGAGCATCCTTTCGGAAGGACGCAGGATCCGTTTTGGCATGAACTATTCCTCATCGGGTTATCCTGGAGACCAGCTCGCTTTCGACGGCGAGAAAGTCAATGTCTTCCAGTTCCGACCCGGTGAGCGAACTGATTTCTCGCAATTTGTTTATTCCTATGACATCATCGCGAAAGAGGGACTTTTGGGAGGGGTTCTTTCAACTGCATGGCCTCTGCTCGACACGGCGGACAACCAACCCCAGTTCGACTATAAAGGGTTGAAGAAGACCGGGGGAAAGCAATATCACGAAGTTATGTACAAGGCCCAAAAAGGAGGTGGAGACCTGCTAATATCTCTTTATTTTGATGCGGAAAACTTCCGGCACGTCCGCACCCAATACAAGCTGATAAAGACCAGGACGGCGCCATCTTCTCCCGGCATGCCTGCAGGTGACGCGACTTACACCCTGACCGAGCAGTTTGATGATTTCAAGGCCGTAGACGGCCTTACCTTTCCTCACTCCTACAAAATCAGGTACACGATAGAAGGCGCGGGTAACCTGATCGTTGATTGGGAACTAGCCATTGATCAGATCAGTCATAACGTGGAGATTGACCCCAAATACTTCGCTATCCTCTAGCAGTGCGCAAAATGGAACCATTTCGCGTCAGGGAAGCTTCCCACATCGGGACTTCGGGGGAATCGGCTCGCTACGCCATTCTTTGGCTGTGCGAATTCAGACTATTCAGTCCGTCATTAATCGCTCACTTCATCTTTTTTGCTTCAAAGTTTCCATTCTGATGGAGAATCAATCCGGTAACGGTACCCATTGCATCCTTGACGAAAGTGAATTGAATATCTGCAGCTTTTTCGAAGAATTCTGTTTCTGATTCCGCAAATATCTCTGCGGACTGCTGGGATGCAACGCGAGCATAAAACTTTTCCGCCTCACGGGTGATGCTAATGGTGATACCGGTTGCAATTTCATAGTTACCGACATACAAACTGAAAGGTTTCTTATCAATTGCAGCTTCTTTGTGCTCGCGTGGTGCCACCTCCGGGACATAGAATCCTGCGATAGTGTGTGCAATTCTGCCGGGATCGGCATTCGCCAGATTGGCCAGCACAATCACAGAAAGCCTATCGTCAATATAGCGGGCGATATGGGCCTTGAATCCTTGCCATGCGCCACCGTGCTCGATAAGGCGATGACCATTCGCATCCACAATTGCCCAGCCGAAGCCATAAGGCTTCACTTGACCGTCCGAGGTCTTCACCGGAGTCCACATCTGTTCGAGACTCGCCCTCCTAAGCAGTCTTTCGCTATTAAGTGCAGTATCCCACTTGACCATATCGAGAATGCTGAAATATAGGCTTCCGTCCGCTGTCGAGTTGAACGTGGGTGACACCCACTCCTGATTTTTCAGTTCGCCGTTAACGAGATGATAGCCGGCCGCCCGGTTCATAACGATATCCGCTTCATTGATGATGCGGGCCATGGCCATGCCGAGCGGCGAGAAGATTTTCTCTCTGAGCAGGTCGCCATAAAATTTGCCGGTCGCTTTGTGAACGAGAATGCCAAGCATCACATAACCAGCATTGCTATAAATCCAACTCTGGCCAGGTTGGAAATCGAGAGGCGCTACAGCGATCTTTTTCACTAGGTCGTCTTCGGTGTAATCCTGACGTAAGTTGATTTGCTCATAGAATTTGTTTGAGATGCCTGAGGTGTGCGTAAGCAAATGACGGATTGTAATGGGCTTCCACATGTCAGGAGTATCTGGGATGTATTTGCTGATGGGATCATCGAGGCCCATCTTGCCTTGTTCGACGAGCATCATCACAAGCGTCGCGATAAATTGCTTGCCGACGGAACCTGATTGGTAAATTGTTTCCGGTGTGGCGGGTACACCCAATTCAACGTTTGCCAGCCCGTAGCCTTTGGCTTTGACAATTTCGCCATTTTTAACGACCGCTATGGAGAGGCCTGGAATTTTGCTCTTTTGCATTTCAGTTCGGACAAATTCGTCCACCTTGTCAGACTGTGCAGAAGCAATGGAAGGAATGAACATTAAAGCTAGACATAGCGCCGTCTGTGCTGTCGCACATTTGAATGCCATTTCAAGCTCCTTCGGACTTAAGGCGATATTAGACGATATTCGACCCTTAATCAAACTCCCGTGAAACGGCAGATCTCTATCGGAGGGGCTCCGGCAAAGACAGTGAGTCTGTGAAGATCATTTGTTCATTTTTGGCGTGAAGTAATCCTCTGCGGCAAAGATTTCTAGCGGCATTATTAATACGGGTTCATCCAACCGATAACTGATTCGGTGAAGCGATCTGGTTCCTCAAAGAACGGTTGGTGCCCGCTCCGCTCAAAAATTTTCACCGTGGCGTCGGTCAAGGACTCCTTGATACCATCCCAAAGGACGTGAGGCACCACATAATCATGTAGACCTTGGGCGAGGAACATCGGCGACCGCAACGAGTCCGAGTCAACGGCGACATTCCAGCTTGCAGTGAGAGGACCCAGCAAATGCGCGAAAAATTGTGGCTTAATAATAGCATCCGCCAACAGCGGGGCTGCGTCAAATCGAGCATCGAAAAAGCGCACGGGCGTCTGGGCCAGTATAGCCTGGGCTGGGTCTGCATCAGGAGCCAGTCTCGCCATGTTATCGCGCAAGATCTGCTTTCGCTCCTCTGATGCATGCTCCTCGAAAAAGGCCTGCGATTTTGCCATCAGCGAACTCATATCTCCTCTTGGCGGAGTTCCCACCGTTATCACGTGAGACACTTCAGCCGGGCAGCGTCTTGCATACTCGATGGCAAGCACACCAAGTATTGAATGCCCCAGGACAGCCACCCGCTTTACCCCGAGATCATGCCGGATGGTATCAAGGTCGCTGGCCAGCACATCGAACGTTAGGTCGGGAGCTTCCCCGGTCGACTCGCCACTTCCTCGCAGGGCGACGAACACCAGTGTGAGGCGATCTGATAGAGACGCAGGCATCTGAATCTCGTAGGGTTTTGTGCCAATGCTGCTCAATATCAAGCACACAGGTCCCTTGCCGCACGTTGAATAGAAAAGGTCAGCGCCCTTGGC
Organism: Acidobacteriota bacterium; assembly: GCA_050010475.1. Classification (GTDB taxonomy): domain Bacteria; phylum Acidobacteriota; class UBA6911; order UBA6911; family UBA6911; genus UBA6911. The sequence continues at coordinate 3,852 of JBEKKY010000030.1, forward strand.
GGAGACAAGCATGTTTTCCTCCTTGTTCCTATCTAAAGGGAGTCTCCCCGGGCCACCAATCAATCATCGGACTTGGATGCAGGACCACAAATCCTTTCGAATCCCGATGAAGATCATCCGCTCCCCGGATTGCAGGACGCCAAAGTAAATTGCATTCATCAATCTAACCGACGCATATAGCCAGATCCTTCAGCTCCCGCATGATGTCTGCAAAGATCAGCTTCCTCTCTTCTTTTACCATGATTCTCACATTTTCCATCACAAATACATATTTGCTTTTGGTCACTTGGACCTATTGTCGAAACCGGAAAGTAGCATCAGATAAGCTCTTGGAATAAACAAGATACGCGGTTTCGGTTGCGATTTTCCGCCTTTTTCCACCCAAATCAGCAAACAAACCGGCAAGCAATCGGCAAGCGCGATTATCCAGATCTTTTGTCCGAGAACGGTTTGAGCCGGTCAAGAAGTTCGGTGAGATCTCGTTTCAAAACCTATCGAGTGAGGGAGAATTCACTTCTCCGATAAACGCGTCATCAGGCATGTGACTGGTCACCAGCCAACTTCCCACATTGCCCGTTTTTATGGGCCGCAAACTCAGCTAATGGCGGGAAGTGGATCATTTGCTTATCCATCTCTTTGAATTCGAACATTTCTGGATGGTGGCAACTTCAGTAGTTCAGCCTTCAGTCCCGCCTCTGTTTCTCTAGGATTCCCCTTTTGACACCGGCATTAGCTACTTATAATTGGCTCCACGGATCAACCATGTGCCACTATGTAGCGGGCAGGCAACCTCGATTGGGGAGCGTGTCGATGATTGGGGAGATTCTTGGCCACTATGGAATCACCAGCCAGCTCGGCAAGGGCGGGATGGGAGAGGTGTATCAGGCGAAGGACCAGAAGCTCGGAAGAGATGCGGCGATCAAAGTCCTGCCCGAGGAGTTCGCGAAGGATTCAATAGGGTTGTCAGTTACTAGCTTTGACGAATTATGGGGAGCCCAGGTGTGGAGGTGTTGTCCAAAGTTTATTCCCAAGGATTTTGCAGTGTGCTGATTGAGAGGATAAATGTCTAACAAAATGAAAAAAGCGATTACACGCAGAACGTTTATGAAAGAAACCGCCGCAGGAGCGATGGTCGGGACCACTGGCGGATGGATTGCAGGAGGCCCGGATGCAGCCCAAGCAGCTCAGTCCAAGACATATTCCTTCGAAATTCCTCCACCCCCAATTTCAGCCGGCCAGATCAAAGAAACGATAACCACGGAAGTAGTAATAATCGGCGCGGGAACATCAGGTTTGGTTTGCGCAAACGCAGCTGTTGAAAACGGCGCGAAGATTGTGGTGATCGCTTCGAGTTCGACCCCTGTAAGTCGAGGCGGATCCAACCATGCTTTTAACAGCAAGCTGATGCGCAAGCTTGGACTCAAGTCCGACGTAGCCAAGGAATTCAAGGATGAAATGAAGTGCCATTCCTTCAGGATCGACCAGGACAAGTGGTGGCTTTGGGCTCACAAAAGTGGCGAAGCCATGGATTGGCTGATCGACAAGATGGAAGCTGCTGGGTACCAGTCGGTCATCGAGATGGGCAATACAGATCCTGACGGCATCATGACTATGTATCCGGGTTCACACTCGTGGCTGGGGGAAAATATGAAAGCGGCGGGCAGAGGCCAACAACTAGTCGTGAAGACTTTGGCCAAAACCGCCGAGGCGCGTGGCGTGCAGATCTATTACAACACAACTGCCGTGCAGCTCGTTCGCGAAGACAATAACACCGGGCGGGTCAGTGCCGTTATCGCAAAAACGCCGGAGGGCACCCACACCAGGTACGTCGGCACAAAAGCCATCGTTCTTGCCACGGGCGACTTCAAGGATGAGGAAATGGTGGAGAAGTACTGCCCCTGGGTGCTGCCTTTGGTGAAAGCAGGCGGAGGTGTCTATGACGGCGATGGGCACAAGATGGCTCTGTGGGCAGGCGCAGCATGGCAGAAGACGGTACCTAACGCGCCGGTGATTCTGGGGCGAGTGGGACCCGAGACGCAGCCCTACAGAGCCTTCACAGGTTTGCTGGTGAACAAAAATGCCGTGCGCTACGGCAACGAGGACAGACTGGGATCATTTGCAGGGATTGCCCAAATGCAGCAGCCGGATACAACAATATTCGCGATCTGGGACTCCAAGTACGCGGAACGGGCCGCGCCGTGGACTCCCGCTGGAAGCTACTATGGTGGTCCTCCCCAGATACCGGTTCGGACCGTTGTCGATGAATGGGAAGCCATCGTGAAGGCCGGCGCGATGGCGAAGGCAGATACTATTGAGGGGCTCGCTGAGAGGCTTGGGCTGCCGGTTGCCCCGCTGAAAGCAACAATCAAAAGGTACAACGGTTTCTGCAAGACGGGGATCGACGCCGAATATCACAAACGCACGGCTCTGCTCATCCCTGTCGAGACAGCTCCATTCTACGGAGCGGCCAGCAAATCACCGCAGCTGCTTTGCATCTTGGGCGGGCTGCGAACCAACATCAAAATGCAAGTCCTTGACAAAAACGAACGGGTCATTCCGGGTCTGTACGCTGTCGGTACAATCGTTGGTGACATGTACTCCAACATCTATACCTTCTTAGCGCCGGGCCACAACCTGGGCGCCACCTGTGTGACCTTCGGGTATCTGGTTGGCAAGGACATAGCCAGAGAGGGGAAGGAATTCCTCTAAAAGAAGGTTGGCGGCCACAACGAAAATAGTTTTCGCAGCGTTCATCTTCGTGCAATATTGAGGTTTGTTTGCATCGCGGCTTATGGACGAAGATCCATATGCTTAAGTCTTTTGCGACGAGGAGGGGTGATGGCATTGAAGAAGCGTGCGTTCGGACGGTCGGGGCTGGCGGTATCTCCGCTTTGCCTGGGTGGAAATGTTTTTGGCTGGACAGCGGATGAAGCAACGTCTTTCCGTTTGCTTGATGGGTTTGTGGATGCCGGACTGGAGTTCATTGACACGGCCGATGTTTATTCGGCCTGGGTGCCGGGTCACGTAGGCGGCGAGTCGGAGACGGTGATCGGTAACTGGCTGAAAAAGTCGGGAAAGCGGGACAAGGTGGTGCTGGCAACAAAGGTGGGCATGATAGAGAAGGGCGCCGTGTCGCTGAAAAAACAGTACATCCTCGACTCGGCAGATAAGTCGCTGAAGCGGCTTCGGACAGATGTAATCGACGTGTACTGGGCGCATAGAGACGATCCGGAGACACCGCTTGAAGAGTCTCTGAGTGCATTCAGCAGCCTGATTACCGCAGGTAAGGTGCGAGTCATTGGCGCCTCAAACTATTCAGGCGCGCGGCTGCGCGAGGCTCTGAGCGTGAGTGCGCAAATGCGTCTGCCACGATATGAAGGGCTGCAACCACATTACAATCTGGTGAAGCGAAAGGACTACGAGACCGATCTCGAACCTGTTGCACTGGCGGAAGGACTGGCCGTAACCCCGTATTTCTCTTTGGCGATGGGCTTTCTGACCGGCAAATACCGCTCGGAGGCGGATCTTGGGAAGAGTCCGCGAGGCGGAGGAGTGAAGCAGCTTCTGACTCCTCAGGGGTTGAGTGTGCTTGCGAGGCTGGAGGAGATTGCGCAGGATCGGCAGTCGAAGCCCGGCACCGTTGCAATTGCGTGGTTGGCGGCGCGGAAGAGCATCACGGCCCCGATTGCAAGCGCTACCAACGCGGAGCAGCTTGCTGACCTGGTGCAAGCGACCCGGTTGGAACTGAACGCTGAAGAGATCGCTCGACTTGAGGCGGCAAGCGACGGGCTCTAGCGGAAAGGAAAAGGCAAGTGGGAAACGCGGATGTGCGCGCTCGCCTCTTTCCTACAACGGGATGGCGGTCATGGGAGGGGCCGATGCATTTGCCATCGCTCGAATCTGAGTACCTACTCCATGATGGATCCCACACGCTCCGGCATTCCTCCCGTACGGCCTAAAGAAGAACCGGAGGATTGAGCGACTATGCGGTTTGACCTTCCTATCCTCACAAATTCTCTGTTAGGGCTGATATCAAACCTGACTTTTTGTTGATGAAATAAAATCATTATGGAAAAAGAAACTTCAAGAGTAGAAGCCTTCAGCGATGGTGTATTTGCCATTGCTTTAACCTTGCTGATCCTTGGAATAAAAGTTCCCGATCTTAATAATTCTGCGTCTAGCGATAATCTTTATCGCTCACTGGTGAACCTCTGGCCATCATATTTTGCTTTTATCCTTAGCTTTGTGGCCGTTTTAATAATGTGGATTAACCATCATGGTTTTTTTAAATACCTTAGGAAAGTTGATGCAGCCTTTTTGTATGCCAACGGATTCCTTTTGCTAACGGTAACCTTTATAAATTTCCCCACAGCTATCCTTGCACAGTACTTTAAAACGCAGGCATTCAATATTGCTTCGGCTTTCTATTGCGGTTCAATGTTAATAATCAACGTTGCTTTTAATCTTCTATGGTTTGCAGCTGCTTACAAGCGGAAATTAGTAAAAGATGAGATTACAGATGCTCTGATTATTAAAATCCGGAATGCTTATTGGCTTGGTTTTTTCATTTATTTCGCTGCTTTCATCCTCTCATTCTTTTTGCCTTTTATTGGTCTTTCAATTTCCATTTCCCTATGGATTTTCTGGACGATTTTAAATTATGACAAACCCAAGAAAAATACTAAAATGCAATTGCAGTGATATTCAACGTCCCTTGATACAAAGACGTTTCCGACTCACTTGCGCAAGTGCTGCGGATTCAGCTACGCAGGTCTGAGCCTAGTCGATTATAATCGCAGCCGCGAGATAGTTGTCGCGGCGGAGAACAAGCGCACGCACTGCATGTGGTTCTCCTCAGGGGACATTTACAACCGGGTGCGCACGGACTACTCGCATACCAGAGAGGCCACCAGCCGTCTCCCTGCTTCGCACGCCGGGTCAAACTCCGGCTAAGATGCTTGATCCGGAAAGTCTGGTTTGGACAAGAGTGTGCAGGCATACAGGAAATGAGAAAATGATCGAAGAAACGTTCAATAAAATCAAAACCAAGATTCAGACGACAACCTCCATCACCGCCGGGAAGAAGACCGAGCTGCTGACTTTGCTCTCGGCGCTTGAATCGGAGATCAGCGCGCTTTCCAAAGCCCAGTCAGAGCATGCAGAAAGCATTGCCGGCTTCGTTGAACGCTCAGCCCATGAAGCGACGAGGCGAGAGAAGGATTCTGAGTTGCTTAGACTTTCCATCGCGGGTTTGACTGCTTCGGTGAAAAACTTTGAGGTGTCACATCCACGACTGGTGAGGGACATCAACTACATTAGTACCGTACTGGCAAATATGGGAATATGAGGATCAAAATTCCATGAATGCGGAATCGTCCCCGCAACTGGACGAACCTCAACAGTCGACTGTCAGCTTGAAAGCCTTCACACACGACAACGCGCAACCTCAACGTCGTGAGCAACTGCAATAGCTACTGCTTGATCACGATAAACCATGCAGCAACAATCGGACCCATTGGACCGCGGCCACGTCCTCCCGGCGCAGGTGGCGCCTCGCCAGCGGGCGGGGCAGGAGCCGGACCGCGCTCAGGCTGGAAGAGGTATGCGTTGTGCGTCACTGGATCAACCGTTATCGTTTTCGCGCCGCGGAACGTGTCTACCGTGGCAACCGTCGTGTACGTGTTGGGCGAATCCTGGTGGACGACTGTGACGTTGCCCTCGCCCCCATTCGGAATGTAGATCAGCTTTTTCGACGGATCCCATCCCAGAGCGTCAACGCGCGTGCCATTCTTGATGGTCGCCACGATTTTGCCGGTGTCTGGATCAACGACGACGGATGTGTTATTGCAGCCTGAGAAAACACGGTTCGACGCTTTGTCATATGCGATTCCCGTTGGCCCCTCACACGGCGCGAGCGGCCACGAGGCGGTCGCCTTCCAGGTCTTGACGTCGATCACCTGGATCGTGTTCTTGCGTTCGTTGTTGACGAAGATGTGTCCTTTGCCATCTGCCGCAGCGCCTTCGGGCGCGGTGTCTTCGAGCTCGACGGTAGCGACGATGTCGCCGCTCTTTGGATCGATCGCGGTGAGAGTGCCGATCGGGCGGCTGTGATTCGTCAGAATGATCTTGTCATCGGGCTCATCGTACATGATGCCGTCGAGACCCGGGCCGACCTTGATTTGTTGGATCACCGCCAGCGTCTTCAAATCGAACATGGTGACAGTCTCGTCGCCGCCATTGGTCGTAAAGCCGTGACCCGCCTTGGTGGCGATGCCGGCGCCATGCACGCCCGGCGTGTTCGGAATGTCCCCTAGTACTTTGCCGGTGGCGCCCTCGACCACCATCATGTGGCTGCCACGCGAAACGAACACGCGTCCTGTGGCGGCTTCGACGGCGACATAGTCCGTACCTCCGTCACCCTTGATATCAAACTTTTCAACCTTAAACGTTTGCGCGTGCCCGATGCTGGGCGCGGCAAGGCTGCTTGCGAAGAGAACTGCAAGTGCGATCAGTAAGCGTCTGGTCATATGGTCTCCGTTGTGCTTGCGTAGATATGTGTAAAGGCTTCACCCAGGATTTCCATTTTGGCTTCTCGGGTTGGAGTAGTATACAGCAATCGCATGGGCCGCAACCAAAGTGTTTCGCAGCGCATCGCCGGAAGCCGCATCGGCACTTATTAAAGATGCGATCCAGGCACCATCCGCAGCACCAGCCCACGGACGCCGCCCGATTCCTCGCCCCCTAAACGTGCGCGATATTCGGATAATCGAGAGCCGCCAGCAGCTTCGCGCTAGAATCGCGCCGGCCGTTCGGGATCCTGCGCTAGAGCAGCAGGAAGAATCTTGATATCGGCTCCTCGCAGGCTCAAGGAATGGTTGCCGCGCTAACCGGGAAAGTGAGGCATCTTCTGGTTGCCCACGAAATCGCATTCGAAGATCCAAGAAAGTATACATAAAGCCTTTGATCTCGGCGAATTTCAATGGGTGATTATTCTGAACCAAAGCCTCAAAACTAACATCCTATTATTTGATAATCGGGAGCGTGGACACAAAGGCTCACGCAGATTTCAGGCTAATCAAACTTTGCAATATATTTCCAGCGTTGCGAGAAGCAAACACCGAGAAAGGGATCCACTATGAAGGTTTCCCAACGAATAGGATTGCTTTTGTTCCTTTTTTCTCAGTTGGCATTGTGCGGGTTTGCACAGTACGGAATCATCACAACATATGCCGGTCCCCAGCAGCTCGTAACTGGCGCACAGGCGACCACTCAGGCCATAGGTAGCCCGAATTCCGTTGCTACCGATGGCGTCGGAGGTTTTTATTTCACCAGTTATCCTCAAAACAGCGTGTATAGGGTTGCGGCAAACGGTACGTTGAGCCTGGAGTAGATGGGGCTCGCCTCAAAGACCGGTGAGTATTTTATCTTAAATGGCCCAGTGAATTTTTCGCCAGTAGGCAAGCGCGCCCGGCATGTCCCACAAGGGACCATTTGTGAAACATTGCCAGGCTTTCGGATAGACCCCACGTTCATTGCACGATATATTCTTTCCCAGTCAGACGATCCAGCCAGGACGGGATGGACGCTTCCCACAAGGTCGTTTATGGCCTGCAATCCCAGTTTGGATACACCGTTTCAGTTAAAAATAAACCTATGCATGGTCCAGCACGCTTCTCACTGCTAATCCAAGGTCTTCTGGGCTGAAAGGCTTGGGTAGGAAGTTCACTACCGCGTCCAGAACTCCTTGAAGAGCGATCACGTCGGCCGTATAACCCGAGTTGTATAGGCACTTGAATCCGGTTTGTACAGCAAGCAGTTTACCTGCGAGTTCAAACCCATTCATTTCCGGCATCACCACGTCGGTCATAAGCAGGTGTATATCGCCGGCGCATTCCCGAGCCAGGCGGATGGCTTCGCCCGGCGTGGCTTGCCGTTCAAGCATTTCAAGCTGTCTCATGCCGATTGCTTCTCAACAAGGCGGGAGTATAATGACCGTCGGCTGAACGGTAAAACATCCTGGAAAGAATCTGAAAAATCCATGAGGAGGCGTTTCTATGAGGCATCCTATGGGGCTGGCTCCATACATCCTTCTGCTGGCGAGCTTCGCGCTCGTATCCATTCCCGCGGCGGCGCAACAACCCTGCGAAAATCTGACATCCGTCAAAATCCCGAACGTCACTATAACGTCGGCCAAAGCCATAACCCCGCCATGGGAAATACCTGCGACCGGCGGCATGTTCGGCACTCCCCGCGGGCAGAAGGTTGCCGTTCCCTTCTGTAGAGTCGAAGGCTTTTCCGCACCCACCAGCGACTCGCATATCGGCTTCGAAGTGTGGCTGCCTCTGGCCTCCAGCTGGAACGGGAAATTTCTTGCGGCCGGCAATCCGGGATTCATTGGCGGAATCGCCCGCGGCGCGCTTGCAGGCATAGTCCAGAAGGGCTATGTGGCGGCATCGACCGACACCGGCCATACCGACGATGGCTACGATTGGGCGAAAGGGCATCCGGAAAAACTCGTCGATTGGGGATACCGCGCCGTCCATGAAACGGCGATCGCCGCCAAACACATCATTCGGAACTATTACGGCAAGCCCGTTCAATACTCTTATTGGAGCAGCTGCCATAATGGCGGCAATCAGGGGCTCAACGAAGCCCAACGCTTCCCAGAAGACTTTAACGGCATCGTCGCCGGCGATCCTGCTTATTATGTGTCCCGGTTGCAGGCTGGTTCCCTGTACATCGGGTGGGTATCGCTTAAAGATGGAGTGAAAGCGCCCGGTTATATTCCACCCAGCAAGTATCCTGTACTCAACCGCGCCGCGCTCGATGCTTGCGACGGCAAAGATGGTCTTGTGGACGGCATCATCGCGGATCCGCTGCGCTGTAGCTTTGATCCCAAGAGCATCCAGTGCCCCGGAGATACTGACAGCGCCTCCTGTCTCACTGCCGCCCAGGTGGAAACGGCAAGGAAGATCTATGCCGGAGCCAAGTTTAACGACGGCACGCCGCTCTACAGCGGCTATGAACCGGGAAGCGAGCTCGGCTGGACAATGATGGCCGCCGGCCCCGAGCCTCTCAGCATTAATGCCAATTATTTCAAGAGCATGGTTTTTGAAGATCCCAATTGGGATTTTCGCACCTTCGATGTGGATCGGGATACGCGCCTGGCTGAAGCGCGCACGGGCAAGGCTATCGATGCCTTCAATCCGGACCTGAAACCTTTCAAAAAGAACGGCGGCAAGCTCATCTTATACCAAGCCTGGATGGAGACGGTTGTCCCGCCGCGAACCATCATCGATTATTACAAGAATGTCGAGAAGGCCATGGGAGGGCCAAGCCAGACTCAGGATTTCGCCCGCTTGTTCATGGCGGCAGGGTCCAGCATTTGTCCCGGTTTCAGCAACGCTGAAGATTTTAATACCCTGAAAGCCATCGAACAATGGGTTGAGAAAGGCGTTGCACCGGACAAAATCATCTTGACTCACAGAGAACAAGCAAGACTTGGGGAACAGGGTAAAGCATTGCGAACCCGGCCGGCATGCGCTTATCCCAAGGTAGCCAGATACAAGGGAACCGGCGATCCTAATGATGCCGCCAATTTCACTTGCACTGCTCCGAGCGAGTAAGCACTGGAAGCGCCGCGTGCTCGCCGGCATTCTATAAAATAATTGCCGCCGGGATGGCGGCGCTCGGAACGCGGCCTATTGTACTTTCACCACGGGCTGCTAGCGTAACCTATCGAATTGCCGTGCACGGACCCTATGCACGGTGGTGTGGCAGGGGTCGACTGGCGACTGCCGCCCCTATGCCGATCAAGTCGCGTTATGGGAAACAATCCGACACACTGCTTCATTGTCTGAAGATTCCTGAACCACTAACGCAATTAGTGTGCGACCTGTGGACCAGAGATACGATATTGCTTCCAACCAGGGCTCAATTTGTCAGTAGTCGTCGGGCTTCATCGAGCCACTCGAGGATAGGAAGTTTTTTCACGCAGCGGTCTTCGCAATAACGGCACTGCGTGCAGCGTCCAACCTGGCGCAGTTCGCTGCGATAGATGGAACGGGCGGTTTCTGCATCATCGTAAACAAACGCATCGTTGTAAATTTCGAAAACGCGCGGCACATCGATCCCCTCCGGGCAAGGCATGCACGGCCTGCACGAATTACAGGGGATCCGTTTCCGCTTGCGGTACGCATCTCTCGCCCGCGCGATTAGAATTTCTTCCTGCACGGTGAGGCTGTCCTGCCTGACGCCATCGGCGACCCTAGCCGCTTCCGCCAGCTCATACAGAGATTCGAGGTCACAGACAACGACGGCCACCTCGGCGTAGTTCCAGACGAAGCGCAATCCCCAATCCGCCAAACGGTTCAATGGACCGGCTTCCGCCCATATTCGGGCGACTTCAGCAGGCGGTTTCCCTGCCAGCCGTCCACACCGGAGAGGTTCTGTAACAACCACGGCCAATCCCTTTTGTGCAGCATACTGAATTCCGCTGGCGCCGGGATCGTGATCCACATCCATGTAGCTGAATTGAAACTGGCAGAGAGCCCACCGGTCATACGCGGCCAGTATTGTCTTGAGCGGCTGGAAGTGATCGTGAAACGAAATGCCTATGCCGTCAAAACGTCCATCTTTCATCGCCTGGTCTGCCCACGCCACCGCGCCGTGCGCCTGCAAAATGGGCCAGTTTTCCCGGTTCAACCGCCCGAACAGACAAAAGTCCGTCCTTGCCATTTGAAGCCATGCAAGCTGTGTATCCAGATAGAGGTCGAAATCTTTTGACGAATGAATCAGGTGGGACGGCAGTGTAACGGATGTCCTGATTTTTTGAGAATACCCATCCTGGAGCGCATCATGGATAGTGGATAAGAGACGCTCCTGCCGATTCAAGTCATGGGGATACCCGAGATCCAGGTAATTAGCGCCGTGGTCTATCGCATGACGGATGATCTCAATCGACTCAGACGCATGGAGGCGAGCCGCTTCGAATGCTTTTTGACAAGGTAACCTTTGGGTGCCGAGCCCAAGAATCGAAACTTCCCATTCCAACGAACCGAACTTGCGGTACTTCAATGATTCCTGCCTCAATACGAATCATTCATTAGCTTCATAGCATGGAGGTGAAGCGGTTGCAGGTTCCAAGTTGCAGGTGAACCTGAAAACTGTAACTGGTAACCGGGAACCGCTGCGCATCAGCTGAAGCATTGCGAATACTGCGGTCTAAGCTTCCACCCACGGAGAATCGTGCTCCCCGCTCAAACAAACAACGATGAAGCCGTATGGTTTATCGACCCATCGGGTAATCAACGGCAGGTGTGGAAAACCTTTCGGGCATATGGCCACCGTGGGCTTGTTGAATATGTGCCGTTCGTAGTCCTGGCCCATGCCCAGCTCGAGTTCCGCGCCCAGGTAGTTGATATCATCCGGATCAAGACCGAGGAAACAGAGTATTTCCTCTTCCGGATGCATGTGCGCTTCCCCCCCGCGGTGCCATTTGCCGCACTTGCTATAGAGCCCCCAGGTAAAATTGACATCCATGCCCTCGAGGTCCCGACCGTAAAGCCACACGATCTGATCGCCGTTGCCCGGTCCCACGCCCCTCTCCGAGGGACGCATGACGCCGTTGCTGTCCCGGACCTGTTCATATCCCATGCCGCTCCCCACGGCATCCGGATCCAAGGACGTCACCATCCTCTTGATGAGGTGGCCATGTTTGGTTCCGGCCGTCTTAGGCCGCTTCTGCAGCGCTTCTGCCCTGTATTCAGGCGCCAGACTGATAGTGTAGTGCACGATGGGATTGTCAAGCTGGTTCACCCTGACGGGGCCGTGAGGAAATCCCTTTGGGATAAGGACGACGGAGGGCCTATCAAAAACGTGCTCCTCCTGCCCTTCGCCCAGTTCGATTGAAATTTCCGCACCCAGCTGAAGTATGTCACCGCTCTGATATCCAACAAAAACCAGAAGCTCGTTATAAGGATGAATCAGCGAGCCTTCCAGGGGGTGACACACGCACGGCTGCTTGATGAAACCATAGCTGAACTGCGCATTGAAGCCTTCGAGGTCTTTCGCTTCCATCCATATCCGCGGCTCCGCATAAAGCCCTGGAGGCGCACTCTGAACGATCATCGGTTTCACAAGATGAGCATATTCCTTGGTTCTTGCCATTATCGATACCTCCTTGAGCGGAAACTTTTCGTACCAGTATAAGGACCCGGTCCGGCCCGGCGCAAGTTCAATGCAGCGACCTTTGGACTCAAATGTGCTGGCACGAAAATAGGAAATTTTCAATGGCGATAGGGTTCGATGTATTATATAGCACTACTTCACCATAATTCGTGACTGATATAGATAGGGCGGTTTTTTTACTCGTCGTGATGGTTTATCGTTTACAGCTCCTAAGAAAGGCGGGTGTGCAATGCGGAAGGTCTTAACCCTTGCAGCAATATGTTTGCTGCTATCCATGATTGCGATAGGTTGTTCCTCAAAAACCGAATCTACGCAAAGCAGTACACAACAGAACAGTTCCCAGCCCTGCGATCGAGCCTGTCTGGAGGGATTCGTCGAACAATACCTTGACGCGGCGATCGCGCATGATCCCAAATTATTGCCGCTTTCCGTGAATGTGAAATTCACCGAAAATGGCCAAAGACTGGTACTCCCCGACGCTCATTGGAAAATAATGACCGGCAAAGGGAAATACCGGCTTTTTGTGACCGACCCTGAAGCCGGGCAAGTAGCGTGCATGGCAACCATCCGCGAGGAGGGAGGCACCAAAGAAGGCAAAGCCGCAGTCATTGCACTGCGGTTGAAGGTTGAAAACCGTCAAATCACGGAAATCGAAAGCCTGGTTGTTCGACCCCGAATGCCTATGGGGCCTCCGGGTGGCGCCACTGCGGCTCCTATGTTCCCTAATCCGGCTGATACCTATGAAAAAATGGGCGTTCCTCATCCTGTATATCTGGAAACCATTCCTCCTGCCGAGCGGATGTCGCGCGAAGACCTCATTAGAGTTGCCAATATGTACTTCTCCGGCCTGGAAAAGAACGATGGCAAGGGCGAGTATCCATTCGCGGATGATTGCAATCGCCTGGAAGGAGGAATGCAGACTACCAATGCTCCACTGCGCCCGGGAGAGAAGCGGCCGGATCCCAAAACTGCTACCATGTATTCGGCCGCCTGGGGCTGCAAAGAACAGTTCAAATCGGGACTGATGCACTTCGTGTGGCGTATTCGCGATCGCCGGTACGTCGCCGTCGATCAGGAGCGAGGGATAGTCTTCAGTTTTGTCTTTTTCGACCACGCGCTCGGCAAGGACAGGACCTACCAGACACCGGATGGACGCACTATAACGGAGGGTCCGATCGAACCGAATGGTTGGGAGATCGC
>JBEKKY010000031.1:0-16203 GCA_050010475.1 Acidobacteriota bacterium
GAAGCGCAGTCGTCCGCTTCTTCGCCACTCCTTCTGGCAGTCACCGCCTTGACCAGCCTGTCCGAGGCCGAGATCAATGCGATGGGAATTGCAGGCTCCGTCGAGCAATGGGTCGATCGGCTGACAGCCATGGCTCAAAATTCGGGCATTCCGGGAATTGTGGCATCGAGCAAAGAGCTTTCGCTGCTCCGCAGCAGATTCGGGAGTACCCTGCAGTTTGTTATCCCGGGAATCCGCCCAGCCGGAGCAGCGCTCCAGGATCAATCACGGACGGCGACTCCCGGAGAGGCAATCAGAGGCGGCGCCAATTACATCGTTGTCGGCCGTCCGATTCTTCAGGCCAACGATCTCGCTGATGCAGCCGATTCCATCGTAGAGGAAATTCAAAAAAATCTTTAACCACGAAACACACAAAACACACGAAATCGGTTTGAAATTTTTACGCCCTTCGTGCGTTTCATGGTTAATTTTTTGCCGTTCGCCACTACGACCTGGCTGATAGAATTTCACGTGCCATAGGAAGCGATCAGCACGATGCCGCCAGGCAGATTCCATTCTCCGCCGTGACAAAATGCCAATTGCCTGTCCGGTTGAAACCCGGCAAACTCCCGCCAAATTTTCAGGAAAGAATGGAATGCAACCTGTCCCAGCGTTAACACGATTTTCTTTCTCGTTGCCAGTTGCAATTCCCGAACGAGATACTCCCGGCAATTATTCAGTTCGACCGGCAGTGGTTTGTTGTCCGGCGGGGCACAACGCGCAACAGCCGTAATCAGGACATCGTGCACCGTCAGACCGTCATCTTTATTGACTGATATGGCTTGGTTCGCAAATCCGAACTGATGGAGAGCCTCAAAGAGCCAGTCACCGCTGCGGTCGCCTGTGAAAATGCGTCCCGTTCGGTTTCCCCCGTGAGCGGCCGGAGCCAGCCCGATAATGATCAGTGCCGATTCCGGCCTGCCAAAGGCCGGCACAGGCCTGCCCCAGTACACATCGTTCACATATCGACGGATCTTTTCACGCGCAACCCGTTCCCGCCATTCGACGAGCCTCGGACACCGCCTGCATTCCATTATTGTCCGTTCCAATTTCTGGAATCCCGTTTCCATTATTGAAGAGTAACACATAGTGGTTAGTATGCTTCTTACTGCCCATTCCCTACTCCAACTAACCACTAACCACTAACCACCAACTACTGATAGTATTAATGCCCCAATGGACAACGATTCCGAACTGACCATCTCCTGCCTGGCACCTTTGATCCGGCGCAAAAAACTCTCGCCCGTTGAGCTCACACAATTTCTTCTGGAACGTATATCCCGGCTGCAGCCGGTGATAAATGCCTATATTACTGTTTCAGCCGAGAGCGCACTCGCCCAGGCCAGGCGCTTAGAGAAGGAGATCACAAAAGGTCGTTACAGAGGTGTGCTGCATGGCATCCCGATCAGCCTTAAAGATCTTTTCTATACCAAGGGGATTCGAACCACAGCGGGATCCAGAATCCTGGAGGATTTCATTCCAACAAAAAATGCTGCGGTCGTCGACCGCTTGATTGCTTCCGGATGCATTCTGCTGGGCAAGACCAACCTGCATGAGTTCGCCTACGGCGCGACAAACATCAATCCTCATTATGGTCCCGTGCGAAATCCCTGGAATCCGAACTGCATCTCCGGAGGCTCCAGCGGAGGGAGCGCTGCCTCCGTCGTCTCGGCGCAGGCAATCGCGTCTTTTGGAACCGACACGGGCGGCTCTATTCGGATTCCGTCGTCCGCATGCGGATGTGTAGGGCTCAAGCCAACCTACGGCCGCCTCCCCTTGGATGGAGTGATCCCTCTTTCGGGCACTCTGGATCATGCAGGCCCCCTGAGCCGGTGTGTTCTCGATGCCGCATTCCTGTTGGACGCAGTCGCGGAACCGGGTTTATGGAGTTACAATCGCACTCCGGCAGGGGGGAAAATACAAAAAGATGTGCGATCCTATAAGATCGGCATCCCACGTCAGTATTTTTTCGATTGCGTCCAGCCCGATGTGCGGCAGGCAGTCTTGGCAGCGGTCGAGGTTTTTCAAGGACTGGGCGCCACAGTTCGCGAAGTGAATTTGAAAGGAATGGAAGAAACCGCTCGCCTTGCTGCCGACATTACAGGGGCCGAAGCACTTGCATTTCACGAAAAATGGCTTCAGGAAAAGTCACCGGATTACGGAGAGGACGTTCGATCCCGGCTCGAGCAAAGCAGAACCTTGACGGCAACAGCCTACATCCAAAGCCTGCAAAGAAAATTCGACTACACGCGGGAATTTGTCAAAGCCCTAAATTCTGTCCGTCTGCTTGTGGCTCCAACTCTTCCAGTTGTCGCTCCGGCAATCGGAAGAAATGAGGTTAAGATCGGAAGGGCGAGCGAAGATGTCCGGCTTGCCTTGTTAAGACTGACGCGTCCGGCGAACTTGGCGGGGTTGCCTGCTATTTCCGTTCCCTGCGGGTTTTCGGCCCAGCAGCTGCCAATAGGCATGCAACTGATCGGCCGTCCTTTTGACGAAGCCGGCGTTCTACAGGCAGCTTACGCCTACGAATGTGCAACCCCTTGGCATCGACGATTCCCCCTGGAACCTTCGAGTCTTCGAGGTTCGTCAAGCTTATGAACCGGAGTCCCCTCGTCAGCGTGATTGTTGTGAATTGGAACGGGATTGGTTTTTTGCGGGACTGCCTCGCTTCGCTGGAAAAACAGACATGGGAAAACAGGGAATTCATTCTGGTGGACAACGGTTCAAAGGACGGCAGCGCGGAGTACATCCGCTCCTGGCTTGAAAGAGTCCCGAGCGCGCAAGCGATTTTCCTGTCTAAGAACTCCGGATTTTGTGAAGCCAACAATTTGGCTTTTGCAAAGGCGCGAGGGGAATGGATTGCACTGCTCAACAACGACGCAATTGCCGAACCCAACTGGATTGAGCAGCTGGTCCGATACAGCGATCCGGCCGGAAAAATCGGGATGCTGGGCAGCAAAATACTCTTCATTGAACCCAAAGGAGTCATCGACAAAGCAGGACATTTGATTTACTGGGATGGCCAGAATCGGGGGCGCGGCACAATGGAGAACGACACAGGTCAGTATGATCGTGACGAGGAGATTCTATGGCCGGACGCCTGTGCCGCTCTCTATCATCGGCGTGTGTTTGAGGAAACTGGAGGTTTTGACGAAAGCTTTTTCGCATTCGGTGATGATGCTGATTTTGGAATGCGCGCCCGGCTTTTGGGCTGGAAGGCGTGGTATGTTCCGAATGCCGTGGTCCATCACCGCCATTCGGCTACCGCCGGCGCATACTCCCCCTTGAAGATTATGCTGGTGGAGCGAAACAGGCTTTTGCTCGCCATCAAGAACTTTCCGCTGCCGTTGTTGATCTCGAATCCCTATTGGTCCATGCGCCGTTTTGTCTGGCATGCGTATGCGGCTTCCAGGGGCCAGGGAGCTTCGGGACAACTTGTCACCAGCCAGGGGTGGGGAAAATCGCTAATGATTCTTGGATGGGCATATCTCAGCGCGGCAAAGATCCTGCCTGCAGCTTTAAAAAAAAGACGGAAAATCCAGAGGACAAAACAGCTTTCAAACAGGGAAGTTGCGGATCTGCTGCGCCGGTTTCAAATCGATCTTCGACAATTGACCTTTCGGGATTAGATTTCGAGTCTCTGAGTCTTCGAGTCTTCGAGTTTGACTCAAAGGCTCGAAGGCTCAAAGAAATCCGACATATGATATCTTTCTCGCATAGGGTGATTCATGAAAATTGCGTTGGCACAGATCAATACGACCGTAGGCGACATCACCGGCAACCGCGACCGGGTATTCGGAGCCATGGAAAAAGCCAAGGCGCTGGGCGCCGCAATAGTCGCTCTACCCGAACTCTGCCTGACCGGCTATCCTCCACGCGATCTGCTTGGACTTCACGGCTTTGTTGAGTCCAATCAGAAGGCCCTGCAGGAAATCGCAAGCCGTTCGGATGAGATGGGTGTTGTGGTCGGATTCGTCGATCGAAACCTGAATAAGGAGGGACGGGATTTTCACAATGCAGCCGCTTTCCTCGCAGAAGGCAAGATACAAGCCGTGACGCATAAAACCCTCTTGCCGACTTACGATGTTTTCGACGAAGACCGGTATTTTCAAAGCTCAGATCGTGTGCAATTGGTCCGCTTTCGCGGGCATTCTCTGGGAATTTCCATTTGTGAGGATGCGTGGAATTCCGGGGATTTCTGGCCCAAGCCTCTTTATGCAACCGACCCGATTCGGAACCAGGTTGAACAAGGAGCCGATCTTCTGATCAATATTTCCGCTTCTCCCTTTGAGATCGAAAAACCGAAGTTTCGATTCCAAATGCTGCAGGATCATGTTCGAAGACATCATGTGCCTCTCGTTTACGTAAACCTTGTGGGAGGCAATGACGACCTGCTTTTCGACGGCAGCAGTCTGGCTCTGGGAAAATCCGGGAACCTAATCGCGCAAGCGAAAAGCTTTTCGGAAGATCTCCTGCTGATTGATTCCGACTCTGAAGATAACCGGGAATATCAGGAGGGTGAAACCCTGCAGAACTTGTTTCAAGCTCTGGTAATGGGCACACGGGATTATGCGCGCAAATGCGGGTTCAAGTCTGCTGTTTTAGGGGTTAGCGGAGGAATAGATTCATCGATTGTTGCCTGCATCGCCTGCGCGGCTCTGGGACCGGAAAATGTACTCGGTGTCTCGATGCCTTCCATGTACTCGGCGCCGGAGAGCTTCAATGATGCTCAAATGCTCACAAAAAATCTTGGAATGAATTTTGAAACCATTCCAATCCGGTCTGTATTTGATGCTTTTGAGGCCGCCCTGAATGGAGTTTTCTCCGGGCGCCGCCAGGATGAGACTGAAGAGAATCTGCAAGCGCGAATTCGAGGCACTATCCTGATGGCTTTATCCAATAAGTTCGGCCATCTCGTTTTAGGCACCGGGAATAAATCGGAATTGGGCGCCGGCTACTGCACTCTTTACGGGGACATGGCCGGCGGCCTGGCAGTGATTTCGGACGTTCCAAAGACCGTGGTGTACAAACTTGCGAATTACATCAACCGGCAGAAAGAAATCATTCCCCAAAACACCATCCGGCGTCCTCCGACCGCGGAATTACGGCCTAACCAGACCGACCAGGATACTCTGCCCGAATACGACCTCTTGGATGGGATTCTCCAGTTGCGCGTTGAGGAACAGATGAGCGTCAATGAAATCGTTGCACGCGGATATGAACGGCAAATGGTTGAGAAGGTCGTTCGAATGATTCAATTGAACGAATACAAACGACGACAGGCGGCTACCGGGCTGAAGGTAACGACTCGCGCCTTCGGAACTGGACGGCGCATGCCGATTGCATCAGTGGTTAGGGTTTAGTGATTAGTGTTCGTGGTTAGTGGTTGGTGGTTGGTAGTCAGAGATTAGCGCCTAGACAGAAACAAGGACAAGCAGTTGATTTTACTTTCCCACGCTAACCACTAACAACTAACCACTAAACACTAAAGGAGACAATGTGTACACGCGCGCCTTGCTGACGGATTTCTACGAATTAACCATGGCAGCAGGATACCTGGAACAGGGGAAGCTGTCCGATACAGCCACCTTTGATTTGTACTATCGGCATAATCCTTTCAAAGGCGGTTATGGGATAGCAGCCGGATTGGAGGACGCCGTTCGCGCTATCGTCGATGCGAGATTTGACAGGGAGGATCTCCAATATCTTCGCTCGCTGAGATTCCCTGCGGGCACGCGCGCATTCTCCGATGACTTCTTGCGCTATCTTGCTTCATATAGATTTAACGGCTATATCCGAGCGGTGCCCGAGGGAACCGTTGTCTTTCCCAACGAGCCCATTTTGGAGGTCAGCGGCAACCTGATCGAGTGCCAAATGGTTGAGACGGCGCTGTTATGCCACATTAATTTCCAGACGCTCGTTGCAACTAAAGCGGCCCGAATATGGGAAGCGGCCAACCGCGGGGTCGTGATCGAGTTTGGACTACGCCGCGCTCAAGGGCCGGATGGAGCTTTGAGCGCCTGCCGCGCGGCTTTCATCGGGGGTGCCGACGGCACGTCCAATGTTTTGGGCTCCGCACGGCTGGGCATTCCCGCAAGGGGAACTCACGGCCATAGCTGGATCCAGGCCTTTGCATCCGAACTCGAAGCGTTTCGAGCATATGCGTGTTCTTTCCCCGATGATTGCACTCTTCTCGTCGATACTTACGATACCTTAAAGAGCGGAGTGCCCAACGCCATCCGGGTAGCCAAAGAACTTGAACGAAACGGACACCGGCTCGCAGGGATTCGGATCGACAGCGGCGATCTGGCATTTCTGAGCCAGAGATCCCGGCATATGCTTGATCAGGAAGGATTGTCTTATGTGAAGATCGTTGCCTCCAATGAACTCGATGAATACATCATCTCTGATATCCTGGCCCAAGGAGGAAAAGTCGACATCTGGGGAGTTGGCACGAATCTGGTAACCGGGTCCGGAGAAGGCGGAGGCGCTCTGGGAGGCGTTTACAAAATGGTCGAGCACAATGGCCGTCCGAAGATAAAGCTAAGCGCCAATCCCGAAAAAATGACCAATCCCGGAATCAAGAAGGTGGTTCGATTTTACGAAGGCGAGCTGATGGATGCAGATGCTCTGGCCGATGATTCCGAGGATTTGAGTACACACGGAGTCCTTATTGTAGACCCGAATAATCCCTTGCGCCGCAAAAAACTCGATTCCGGGAGAAGAGTGGAATTGCTGACGCCGGTTGTGAACGCAGGGCAGATTCTCCACGAATTCCCGTCCTTGGAACAGATACGGAACCATCGGAAGGAACAGCTCTCTCAGCTCCATGAGAGCCACAAGCGACTGCACAACCCTCACGAATACAAGGTCGGGCTCACTTATGCGCTTTGGCAGAAAAAGGAGCAGATGTTGAACCAGGAAACGGTGTAGACAGCTATCAGCCGTCAGCGCTCAGTGGATGGCTGACGGCTGATAGCTGACAGCTGATCACTGTTTTTCCTGTGCTTTGCCTGTCATCGGGACAAACCGGACGGGAATGCCGGGACGGGCCGTAATTCCCAAATGTGTCTTTTCAAAAATTATTAATTCCTGGTTCAGCGTGCCTAGCGGGATAACGATGCATCCCCCCTCCTTAAGCTGGTCGATCAGGGGTTGAGGAATGCTCTCGGGCGCCGCAGTCGCGATTATGCGATCAAACGGCGCACATTCTGGCCATCCCGCATAGCCATCCCCGACTCGAAATAGGATATTTCGATAACCCAGCTTCGATAGGATCGCTCTTGCCTGTTTTTGGAGTTCCGGCAGAATTTCAATTGTGTACACCTCCGGGACGATTTCTGCCAAAACGGCAGCCTGGTATCCGGACCCGGTGCCGATTTCGAGGACACGCTCCGTTCCGTTTAGGTTGAGGGCCTGAGTCATATAGGCAACAATGTACGGCTGAGAAATGGTCTGCCCTATTTTCAAAGGAAGGGCATTATCTTCATAAGCGGAATCAATGAAATCCATGGGAACGAACTCATGTCGAGGGACGCGAAGCATCGCCGAGAGCACACGCGAGTCGACGATATCCCGCGTCTGCAGCTGATCCCGCACCATCCGCTCGCGGCGCCTTGCAAGTTCGGCTTCATCCAAGGCTATTGTTTTGGATTGTTCTTTTTGGATTCCAGGGAACCAGTTCATGGAGCATCCTCTATGGCGCAACTACGACAGAATCACCCGGGAGAGTGAGAAGGAAGCTCTGGAAGACCTGCGATATACTTTGCCTCGCCCAAATGCAGTGTACTGCTCTTCCACGTCCGGTTTCAATGCGCTGCGATTTCTTGATTGCCGGATATTACACTAACCCGAGTATATCTTTTCAATTGGGGATTTTTCAGCATCGTTCGTCGATTAAGATTATAGGATTTCTTTCCCCAATGCCGATAAAATCAGCTCACTGCCAAGTATTGCAGTTTGGTTCTGGTGATCCAGAATGGGATTGACTTCGACTACATCCAGGGCAACCAGCCGCTGTGAATCCGCGACCATTTCCATAAGAAGGTGCGCTTCCCTGTAAGAAAGCCCCCCCTGAACTGGAGTGCCCACGCCTGGTGATATCGTGGGATCCACTCCATCCATGTCAAAGGAAACATGCAGTGCAGCTCCGCCTCCGCAGATCGACGCCAAGGCTTGTTCCATAACGGAAGCCATGCCGTGCCGGTCGATGTCTTTCATTGTGAAGGCATGAACACCCGATTGCCGGACGATTGCTTTCTCACGCTCGTCAAGATTGCGCAATCCAACCACAGCGCAACGGGCAGGATCCACTTTAGGACTGAAGCTGCCTATATTGGCAAGTTCTGAGGGTCCCTTTCCCAAAATGCAAGCCAGCGGCATGCCATGCACATTCCCGCTGAGACTGGATTCAGGAGTATTCATATCTGCATGAGCATCGACCCATAACACCGCAAGCGGGCGGTCCCGTTCGCGCATGGCACTCGCACTCCCGGCAATAGATCCCGCAGCCAGGCTGTGATCACCGCCAAGACTCAGCGCAATATGCCCGGATAGAACACTGTTCCGTACTTGGAGGTACAGGCGTTCGCACACTGCTCCAATTTCCTTGGCATAGCGGGCGCGCTGGTTTTGAACCCCAATTGTTTCCGGGATCGGGACGGGGATATCTCCTTGATCGTTGACCTGGAACCCCAGTGAGGCTATACGATGACCGATATTGGCAATGCGAAAAGCAGAAGGTCCCATATCGACGCCTCTGCGTCCTGCACCAAGATCCAGGGGGACTCCTGCTATATCAACGACCTTCATGAAAACTATCTCCAGGCATGTTTTGAGCTTTTGAAATCGAGGACTTCATCATCAGACACACAAATAGAATTCATTATACCATCGCCTGAATTTCCTCCAAAAACATGGAAACCCGGAAGTCGGCCCAAACTCGATTTCCGTCACAAATCCCGGTTTAGAAAATGGTACACTTTTTACAGGGCCGAAGGGGGGAGCGGATGATTTTTTCTGTGGACACATGGTTGCTGCCCGCAATCGCGGCGAGTTCTTCATCGTACCTTGTCTGTCTGGTTTGGGAAAGAATGCGAAATGGCTCTGCGCCCAATAGATTGTTGTCTGCTTTTCTTGCCGGCCTGAGTTTCCTCATGGGTGCGATTTGTGCCTATTACAGACATTCCCTTTTTTCCTCCAGCCTGGAAAACAACGTTATCATTATGTTTTTCGTGGGCGCCAGCACCACTTACCTTTGGCTTCTCTTGCGCAGGTACCTGCCAGGTTTCAATAGACGCGGTAAAGCCTGAATCGGGAACGCACAATCCTGAATTTGAATTGAATTCCGACAATCGAGGCCTTCCTCGAACGGCAAAGCACAGCAAAAGATTATTAAGGAAATGAAAAGTGGCGCGCGGGCCGTCAAATGTCAAGGCGGTCCCCTCACCCGTGAAATCTAACCGAGCGCTTCTCCGCCTGGATTCAACGTCCCGCGCAGACTGACAACGAGAGACAATTCTTAGCTCAACGTCATATATTTTCTATCTGGTCTACATATCGGCGACCTCGGTCAAATATTTAGCAGCATTTCTCAGACCGGTGTTCTACCATGGCATACACTCCGATATTGACTTGCACCAGTTATGGTCCTTACAATGCCAGCTCGGAATTATTCCAAATAAGGAAAGGATTTTCACATGCCGAGTGAACGCCGTAGAATATTGGAACTAGCACTGGAATCCCTCGAAAATAAGAAAAGGAAGCTGGATGAGGAAATAGCAGAAATCACTCGCGAGCTTCGAGGAGGAACCTCTGTCAGGACCGCGCCGGCAGCCGCTGCTGGCCTCAAAGCTGCGCGCAGAAGAAGGCGATCGCGATTCTCGAAGGAAGAGAAGCTTCGACGATCCCAGAGAATGAAGGCTTATTGGGAAAACTGGCGCAAGAAAAAAGCGCGTAAGAAATAGGTTGGTAGCTGGAAAGCTTGTTATCCGCGACTATTGACATTTTTGATTCCAGGGGCTGTGTATACATACTATTGATGACCCAGAATTCCCAGGGGACTGATATATGTCTTTTACCAAAGAGCAACTTTTGCCGGGAGAAAACCTGGTTATTCTTGCTCGCCAGCACCCTCTTGTATTATTTCGGCCTGTGTTGTTAAACATCGCTGCACTGGCTGTTTTTTCGGTCCTATCCTATTTCTCCAAAAGAATCTGGCTCATGGCTCTTTTTATTATTCCGCTAATCTATCTTCTTAGAGAGCCCTTCTTGAAAAGCTGTGATTAGTGGTTGACAACGTATAGCCTTTGCCGTCCAACTCCGTCGATCCACCAAAACATGGATCAAATTCAATCTATGCGAATATCCAGGGCAATCCACCAACAATTAACCACTGAAGCGAATTCGTGGTACGCTTTTTCGGCACTCAGGACCTGTCAATGAATAACGTTTGCACTTTGTCGCTGGTCCGCATAGCGTTCGTGGAAAAATGCAAACGTTATTCATTGACAGGTCCTAAGATTAGACATCAGGCGCCGGGACTAAAATGCGCGGCAAGATGATAGGGATAGCGGCACTGCTCTTTGTGGCGGTTGCAGGCATCGGCTGGCTCAAACATCACACTTCCCAGTATGACTATATTATCAGCCAGGCGGCAGCTCGCAACGGGGTCGATTTTTTCCTTGCGAAGTCGTTGATTTATGAAGAGAGCTGGTTCCGTTCGGAGATTCGGGGGCCCTCAGGCGAGATAGGTCTCATGCAGATCACCAGGGCGGCCGCATCCGATTTTGCAGCCCAGAAGGGCTTCCCACCTTTTCAGGACGACCGTCTTTTCGAACCAGAACTAAACATCGAGATCGGATGCTGGTATTTGGAGAAGTCCCTCGATCATTATAAGAACTCGCCACAGCCTGTGCTTTATGCTCTGCTGCGATATAATGCCGGCGAAGCAAGGGCTAACAACTGGCTCCGGCATGCTTCAGGCACGCCTTCCCCAGCCGGCACTTCCCAAGAGACCTATTATCTGTCGTTAGTCGATTTTCCAAAGACCCGGGCATACGTACGCCGAATTCTGCAACGCTCCCGCAGTCACAATTTCTGGTTCTAGGAGCCTCTTGATTATTCTGCAAGATTTGGCTTTAGAAGAACTCTTTTCCCAATTGACAATGGTTATGCTCAGGCCTAGTATAAGTTTATGGCCTGTTCAAGGCAGGCCATTTTTTTATCGCCCATATATGCTCATTATGAGCATATAGAAAGGTTGTTGCGGTGCCTTTAGAACTTTTGGACAAGCTGACCGGTGACCCACTGGCGCTAACCCGGGAGATAATCCAACAAACTGCTCCGATTTACGAGAAGGTGCGGCATATCATTCCTGAAATCGAATGGCCTGTTCATGCGCCATACATTTCCGCAATTCTGAGGCTCAAAGTCGAGCGGAAAGCGGTCATTTTGGCTCACAACTACCAGACGCCAGAGATTTTTCACGGAATCGCAGATTTAACGGGGGATTCCCTTGCCCTTGCCCGTGAAGCCGCCAAAACCAACGCCGATATCATCGTCCTGTGTGGCGTGCATTTTATGGCCGAGACAGCCAAATTGCTGAATCCGGCTAAAACTGTTTTGATCCCCGACCTGAACGCCGGCTGTTCGCTCGCTTCATCCATAAACGCAGCGGACATAAAGCTCCTGCGCGAACAGTATCCGGCAACTCCTGTTGTCAGCTATGTCAACACTTCGGCCGAAGTAAAGGCGGAGTCGGACATCTGCTGCACTTCGGCAAACGCTGTCCGTGTCGTTGAATCGCTCGACTCCGATCAGGTTATTTTCCTGCCCGACGAATTCCTGGGCCGCTACGTTGCCAGCCAGACCAAGAAGAAAATCATACTCTGGAAAGGGCACTGTGAAGTTCATGAAAAATTCACGGCGAAAGTTCTCCGAGTATACAAAGAACAGTTCCCGGACATCGTTATTCTGGCGCACCCTGAATGCCCTCCAGACGTACTGGCCGAAGCGGATTTCGTCGGGTCAACCGCCGGGATGATTCGCGAAGTCGCAGGCAGAAGGCCGCGCCGGGTGCTGATGGTCACAGAGTGTTCCATGAGTGACAACGTCGCAGTGGAGTTTCCTCAAACTGAGTTTGTCCGTCCCTGCAACCTCTGTCCGCACATGAAGCTAATCACTCTGGCCAAAATTCTGGATTCGCTTCGATCGATGAAACATGTGGTGGAAGTGGATCCTTTTGTTGCCGAACGTGCAAGAAACGCCGTGCAACGGATGCTTGATCTCGGGTCGTAACCTTCTGAAGATATGCTGAAAGACAATTATCATACCCCCGATCTTCCACCACTCTATCCGATTCTCTACGAGCGATCCGTCCGCCAAGCTTTGTCAGAAGACCTGGGAAGAGCCGGAGACATAACGACGGATGCTACTGTCTCAATCGAGGATACCGCAACGGCACTGATTATCTCACGATCACCGGGGCGCGTCGCCGGGATCGAAGTGGCCGGTTATGTATTCCATTGCCTGGATTCTCGACTGACCTTCGAAACCAGGATTCGGGATGGAATGGAGGCTGAACCGGGCGAAACGCTGGCGGTAATCCGCGGAGCGGCTCGACCGATACTTTCGGCCGAACGCACAGCTCTGAATTTCCTTGCGCATCTTTCAGGGATCGCCACGGCAACCCGGGACATCGTTGCGCTGGTCGCAGCATATCCTGCACGCGTGGTCTGCACGCGAAAGACAACACCCGGATTGAGGGCTCTGGAAAAATATGCGGTCCGTGCAGGCGGGGGCTCGAACCATCGGTTTGGACTGGATGACGCCGTATTGATCAAAGACAACCATATTCTTGTCGCAGGCGGGATATCAGAAGCAATTCAGCGAGTGCGTCGCCAGGTCGGACACATGGTCAAAATCGAAGTTGAAGTTGAAACACTCGAACAGCTACAATCCGCCCTGAGTGAAAAGGTGGATGCCGTCCTGCTGGATAACATGCCGATAGAAATGCTGTCCCAAGCTGTCCGGATGACAAACAAAAAAGCCATGACAGAAGCCTCCGGCGGTGTTACTGCCCAAAATGCCGAAGCTGTTGCCGCAACGGGAGTCGACTTGCTTTCTATTGGATGGATTACCCACAGTGCGCCTTCTCTGAATGTCTCGCTTGACCTAGCTGTTGAACTATAGGTCAAAGTTCCAGACTGACTAAGGCTTGCCCGCCCTGAATCTCGAATCAAAAAGGAGCATCGCAATGGATCGTAAGCCGCTACCGCAGAAAGCAGGATCGCAGACGCTTGGATTCATACGGGATCTAATATATGCCTTTCTCGCAGTCCTTGTGATTAACAGCTTTGTTCTGGCATCGTTTGAGGTTCCGACGGGATCAATGGAGGATACGGTAAAAGCGGGTGATCGTCTGTTTGTCGACAAGTTCATCTATGGAGGCTCGACCCCTTACACGATTCCGTTTACGTCAATTCGCATTCCCCATTTTCGGGTCCCTGGATTCCGCAGTGTTAAACGGGAAGACGTAATTGTTTTTGACTGGCCTGGATCCAGAGATCAAGTCCAGAAGCCGATCCAAACATGGTACCTGAAACGCTGTATCGGTCTGCCCGGGGATGTTGTTCAAATCCGCAAGCGGGTCGTATCGGTAAATGGAAAAGAAGTGCAGGTTCCCGTTCATGGCAAGTTCCTGCGCGCGGAGCCGGAACCGGAAGACTATCGCAATCCTTATATTTTTCCTCGAG
This sequence comes from Acidobacteriota bacterium, assembly GCA_050010475.1. Taxonomy (GTDB): domain Bacteria; phylum Acidobacteriota; class UBA6911; order UBA6911; family UBA6911; genus UBA6911. Next base: position 13,794 of record JBEKKY010000031.1, read on the forward strand.
GATCCAATTTCAATGAGGACAATTACGGCCCAATAACCGTTCCCTACAAAGGGATGGAACTGCCTCTCAATGCGCAGACCTTTCCTTCATGGCAGGTCTTTATCGAACGGGAGGGACATACTGCCGAGATTGTGAAGGACAAAGCCTGGATTGACGGAAAAGAAGCCTCATATTACGCCGTAGGCAAAGATTATTTGTTTGCCATGGGGGATAACCGCGACAACAGCCTTGATAGCCGGTTCTGGGGATTTGTCCCATTGGAGGACATAATCGGCACTCCGATTCTGGTTTACTGGTCATGGGATCCCCAGATTTCTGTTTTTGACCTCTTCTCAAAAGTCGCTTCTGTGAAGCTGGGTCGGATCGGAACGATTGTCTGGTAAAGGGAGGCACAGCCTCTGGAGTACGCAACCTTGTTTGCGCCTTCAAATGAAGCCGATCCCCTTTTGCACAAGGAGAGCCATCCTATCGGCGAGACGCAAAGAATTTTTTCATAAGATCCGCGCATTCGTCCTGGAGAATTCCCGACGACACCTGAAAGATATGGTTCAGCCGGTGCCAGTCTTCCACCTGAAACTGCGAGCGGATTGCCCCGGCTTTCGGGTCCTCTGCCCCATAGACAACCGCTTCCACTCTGGCTTGTATCATCGCTCCAACACACATAATACACGGTTCGATTGTGACGATCAGGACCGAACCTGAGAGCCTGTAATTCGTGCTATTTCGTGCTGCCTGGCGCAAGGCAAGGATCTCGGCATGAGCAGTTGGATCGTTTAATCGGATTGGGCTGTTGTGTCCCCGCCCTACAATCTTTTCATTCAACAGGAGGATTGCCCCGACGGGAACCTCTCCCTCAGATTCGGCTTTCCGTGCCTCTATAATGGCCTCCTGCATCCAGATTTCAGCGGCTGCAAGGTTCATAACTCTCTCCATTAGAAATTTGATGTTCTATCAGTTTACCACTACATTCACTTTGCTGGGCTCCTCCAGGAACTGGTATCTTTTGTTATGAATCATGCGGTGAAAGACTGAAGTCCGCGACAGGGACAGGATTGGGTTCAAGTGTCCCCTCCGCAGCTCTGTGCTGTGCTGATCGCCTTAACTGAAGTACAATGCGCATTATGAAAACACCCGGGTTGCCGGCAGAAAGTCTGAAGTCTTTCGCGACAATGCTTCCCGTTATCATGGATCTGCCAATACATCCAGATTCAATTGCAAGATCAAATCCTTTAGTTCTTGAGGGGGATGCAATTAAACCAGATGCAGCTGAACATCGAATTCCTCAACAGAATGATGTAATCTAAACAGATGGGTTCATTATGAATAATTCAAGTGAAGAGCGTTTAAAAATAGCGGTTTTCATCGATTTCGACAATATAGCCATTGGCGTCAAGCAATCGCTAGGCCGAAATTTCGACGTCGGGACCGTCCTGGAAGCCATCAAGGAAAAGGGACAGGTCATCTCCAAGATTGCGTATGGCGACTGGAAACGCGCCGAGGATTATAGCCGGGCGATGACTCAGCACGCAGTTCAAATGGTGCAGCGAAATCTTACGCCCAGAGGGGACAAGAACGGAGCGGACATTGCGCTGGCTTTGGATGCTTTGGAGATGGCTTTTACCCGTGACCACATCAACGCTTTCGTCATAGTCGGAGGGGACAGCGATTTTATCGCTCTGGTGGAAAAACTGAAGCAGTATGACAAAACGGTTTTTGTAGTCGGAGGACGCGCTTTTACCAGCGTTATTCTGCAGAAGAACTGCCATGAATTTATCTCCTATGAGAACCTGTTGGGCATTCAATCGGTAGCCGCAAAAAAGACCGTCGGGAAAGCGCAGATCACAAGCCCCTCCGCGCTGGAGAACGCTTTGCCGATTCTCCGCCGGGCGCTCAAAGTCCTCTCAGATCGAGAGGTATCGCCTCAACTCGGCCTTTTGAAGAGCACTCTGCTTCAACTGGACTCGACGTTTTCTGAAAGAGATTACAGAGTAAGCAGCTTTCGTGACTTCATTCAAAAGCTGGCAGATGCAGGGTATGTCAAACTCAAGCAGGTTGACCGAAGCCTCTTGGTCGAATTGAAGGAGGGAAAAGAAGAAAGCACCGGCGAGATTCAGGAAGCTCCCGGTACGACCTCTGAACCGTCCCCGGAGATCACTTCACCGGAGCAGCCCGGACCTCCACCGGGATCTCAGGCTTCGGAAGCCATAAAAGCGTTGGAGGAGCTTCTTCGTAATTCGAAGGTAAAGCCTCATTGGCCGATGTATCTCCGCACGTTCAAGCAATTCCTGCGCTCACTCCAACCCCAGTTCGATGAGCGACAGTTTGGGTTTTCGAGCACCTATGAACTGGCGCGTCAGGCTCATCGAGACGGATTGCTTCGCGTAGAACGGAACCGGCAGGGCATCCTGCG